>NYUU01000031.1 GCA_002684175.1 Synechococcus sp. CPC35 | reverse complement strand
TGGCTGTTGTGGCGGTGGTGGCAACTACGGCGGTGGCGGTGGTGGCAACTACGGCGGTGGCGGGGGTGGTGGCGATCGTCCCTCCGGAGCACGTGGATGGGAAGACCGCAGTTACGGTGCCCGTGACCAGGGCGGGGACTCCAGTGGTGGCGGTGGCGGTGGAGGCAGTCATGACGACGGCCGCAGCCGTCGCCGTCGCGGATCCTCCACGAGCGGAGGTGATGATTACTCGGGATATGGCGGAGCTGAGGGCTGAAGCTCCGGCAATGTCAAAGGCCGGCGTCCCTCAGTTGACGACCGGCCTCCTCCAGGACGCTGAGATCGGCGGTGCGACGCTGGGCTTTTTCTCCCAGCTCACGACGCCAGTGACGGGCACCTCGAACGCCCTCCACCAATTGCACCAGATGACGGCAGAGATCCCAGATCCGCCCTCCTCTGCTGATGTGGCTTTCCGCATGTGGCAAAAGACCCTGCACAACGTCTGATGCCAGTACCTGGCGTGGTGGGTCTCCAAAGATCACTTCATCGATCGAAACCCAGCGCAGCGGATGGGAATAGGCGGCACGACCGACCATTGCTCCATCACACCCCTGAAGCGCTCTCAAACAGTCATCAGGGAATTCAAGACCACCGTTGAGTTCGATCAGCAACCAGGGACGTCGCTGTTTCAGTTGAAGCACCCGTTCATGTTGCAGAGGCGGGATTGTGCGGTTCTGTTTCGGATCGAGGCCTTCCAGCCAGGCCTTACGGGCATGAACCGCAAAGCGGCTTGCACCAGCTGAAGCCACTCGGTCGACGAAAGCCGTTAACAGGTTGTCGCTGTCCAGATCGTCAATTCCGATTCGGTGCTTCACGGTCACCGGCAGTCCGCCGGCCTCTGCCATCGCTTCCACACAGCGGGCCACCAGATCCGGTTCAGCCATCAGACAGGCTCCAAAATTTCCGGCCTGCACCTTCTGACTGGGGCACCCGACATTCAGGTTGATCTCGTCGTAGCCCCAGTCCCGGGCCAGACGAGCCGCCTCAGCCAGCAGAGCAGGGTCATCGCCGCCCAGCTGCAATGCCAGTGGATGTTCGAACGGATCAAAGTCGAGAAGTTTGTCTCTTCGGTTCGTGTGGTGCAACGCCTGGGCCACCACCATTTCCGTGTACAGCAAAGCCCTGCGACTGATCTGTCGCATCAGCATTCGGTAGTGGCGGTCAGTGCAGTCGAGCATCGGCGCCACACTGAACCGATAGGCAGTGAGTGATCCGGAGGCGGTCATCAATCCATTAGAACCGCTGGAGACGTCCGATCCAGGAAGGATGAATTCCTCCGCAGGTGTTCTCTCCCGCCGCACACTCCTGCTGGCTGCGATGGCTGCCGGATTCGGCAGCTTCTGGTCGCCGAAGGTGGTGCTGGCTGCATCCAAGGCCGCCAACTCTGACTGGGATCTCAGTGCTGAGCAATGGCGAACGCGCCTTACACCGGAGGCGTACAACGTGTTGAGGAATGAAGGAACGGAACGCCCCTTCACCAGTCCGCTCAATGATGAAAAGCGGGAGGGAACCTATCGCTGTGCCGGCTGTGATCAGGCTTTGTTTTCTTCAGCCGCCAAGTTCGACAGCGGCACCGGCTGGCCCAGTTTCTGGCAACCTCTGGAAGAGGGGATCGCCACGAAAGTAGATTTCAAATTGATACTCCCACGTACGGAATATCACTGCCGACGCTGTGGTGGCCACCAGGGCCATGTGTTCAATGACGGACCCCGTCCAACCGGCAAGCGCTACTGCAACAACGGAGTCGCACTCGTGTTCCGACCGGATCGCTGAACCAGTTCACAGCTGGGATCTAGTGGTGGTAGGTGGTGGAGCAGCTGGTTTCATGGCTGCGATCACGGCTGCCGAGAAAGGTGTTGGTCGGGTGCTGGTGGTTGAGGCCACACCTGAGCCACTCAAGAAAGTACGGATCAGTGGAGGGGGTCGATGCAACGTCACCCATGCCTGTTGGGATCCGACGGAACTGACGGGGCATTACCCCCGCGGACAACGCCCCCTGCGGGGCCCATTCAGTCGTTTTGCCGCCGGTGATGCGGTGGCCTGGTTTGCTGATCGTGGCCTCGAACTGGTAACGGAGCCCGATGGTCGGATGTTTCCACAGGCCAATGATTCATCAGCGGTGATCCGCTGCCTGCGTGAAGCAGCCCACTCCCGTGGAGTTGTGGTTGAGACCGGTGTTCTTGTGAGGAGTGTTGAGCGTCTTGCCAGGGGTGGTTTTTCGGTGCATTGCCGAGGCGAACATCACTACTCCTCAAAAAGGGTGCTGTTGTCAACAGGCGGACATCCCAGTGGACGTCGAATGGCTGATCAGCTGGGTCATCGTCTGATCCAATCGGTTCCCTCTCTGTTCACCCTGGCATTGCAGGCCCCGGAGCTGAAGGATTGTGCAGGTGTTGCGCTTGATGGTGTTGCACTGACGCTGCAGCTGCCTGGGAAGCGCTTCCATCAGCAGGGGCGTGTTCTGATCACGCACTGGGGACTGAGTGGTCCTGCACTGCTGCGCCTGACAGCGTTTGCGGCCCGCGCCTTGCATGANGAGGATTACAAAGGGNGTCCTCAGGGTCAGCTGGTGCGGCNATNAGCGNCAGCAGGATNTTGCTGATGCTCTGCAGGANCTGCGTCAGAACNGCGCCCGCCGCACNCTGCTTGCAGCCCGNCCCATGCCGGANCAACTGCCGCGANGACTTTGGCTGGCGATCCTTCAGGATGCTGGAGCTGATCCTGATCTGCGCTGGGCNGACTGCCCCAGGCGCATCGAAAAGGGATTGCTNTCNCGGTTGAACGAGAGTGTTTANCCCATCANGGGGCGTGGACCCTTCGGAGAGGAATTTGTCACCGCCGGNGGGGTTGATCTGGGAGANATCAATCTNTCCACGATGGAAAGCNGGATCTGTTCCGGTCTTCACGTTGCCGGTGAACTGCTCGACGTGGATGGTGTCACNGGNGGCTTCAACTTNCAGCACTGNTGGACCAGCGGNTGGCTGGCCGGTCAGGCNGTNGCNGCCGCGCTCACTGGATCTGATCGAACACGCTGAACATCGGCAGGTACATCGCCAGAAGNATGGATCCCACGATTCCACCCACCACAACGATCATCGCCGGNTCCAGCATCGACGTGAGNGCCTTCACCATGGCNCCCACCTCGTCTTCGTAGAAGTCAGCAACCTTGCTGAGCATCTTGTCCATTTCNCCGGTTTCCTCACCGATGGACAGCATGCTGAGGGCCATGTCCGGGAGGACCTTCTGGCGGATCAGAGCTGTGCTCAGCANAACGCCTTCCTGCACCAGCATTCTGGANTCGAGAATGGCGTCCGAGATGATGGAATTNCCNGCGGTCTGGCTGGAGATCTCCATCGACATCAGGATCGGTACNCCNGCCCGCGATAGNGAGCTGAAGATTCGGCAGAACTGGGCCGTTGCCGTCATCAGNATCAGTTCTCCGAACAACGGGACTTTCAGAATCAGCCGGTCGATGGCACGGCGNCCTTTGNCGGTGGNATAGAAACGCCCCANNAGCCANACNACCANCANGATNACTCCGAGCAGATACAGAGCTGTGGTGGATCTCAGCAGGGCGCTCAGATTCACCAGAAGCTGNGTGAAGGCNGGNAGTTCCGCTCCCAGATCTTCNAAGATGTCCGCGAATGTGGGGATCAGAAANATCGTCATTCCGAGGAACACAAGAATCGCGATCACGAGCACGGCCACCGGGTAGCCNAGGGCTCCCTTGATCTGGTTCTGNAGCTTGGCGTTGTCCTCCAGCAGCTTTGCCAGTCGCTTCAGTGCTTCATCCAGGACACCGCCCGCTTCGCCGGCTTCCACCATGGCAATNCTGAGCTGATCGAACACCTTCGGCCACTGACGCAGAGCTGTTCCGAGTGCAATGCCTTCGTTGACGTCCAGNCTCACCTTGGTGAGNGCCCGCTTGAACATCGGCAGTTTCTGTTGTCTNGCCATCAGATCNAGGCTGCGCACNATCGGCACNCCGGCATCGACAAGGGCAGCCAGCTTGCTGGCAAAGATGGCTTTCTCTTTGACACCAGGTGGTTTTTCAAAGAGGCGGCTGAGGTCCANCGANANCANCCCGGATTTCGGTTGCTCCTGGGAATCTTGTGNCCGCATCCCCTTTGTTCCCGGCCGGTTTNAGNGCTGTGGCNCGGATCCCNCGTCGACGCAGCAGTTTNCTGGCTTCGGTNGGATCGGCCGCCTTGATCGTNAGGGTCCGCTCTTGGCCAGCGGGACCGTTGTAGGAGGCAACGAAGGAGGCCATGGCTNAGTGGGTGCTCCTCAGCTGTCGCCGATCAGCCGTTCCAGTTCTCCTGGNTTTCCTGCCTTGGCCATGGCTTCACCACGGGACACGTCGCCCTCATTGACCAGATTCGCGAGTGCCTTNTCNAGGGTCTGCATGCCCAGCTCACCTCCTGTCTGAATCTGTGAGTAGAGCTGGGCGGTCTTTCCTTCCCTGATCAGATTGGCTGTGGCCGGNGTGTTGATCAGGATCTCCTGNGCCATGACGCGTCCGAACTGTCCAGGCNGCGGATTCGCCCGGCGGCAGAGCGTCTGCGAGAAGACAGCCACAAGACTTCCGGAGAGCTGCACGCGGATCTGGGTCTGCTGCTCCGGTGGAAAGACATCCACCATCCGATCCACGGTCTGCGCCGCCGAACTGGTGTGCAACGTGCCGAAGACCAGATGACCGGTTTCAGCAGCGCTCACCGCCAGCTGAATCGTCTCCAGATCACGCATCTCTCCCACGAGGATCACGTCGGGGTCCTCTCGCAGGGCAGCCCGGAGGGCGTTGGCGAAGCTGCGTGTGTCTTCATTGAGCTGCCTCTGATGCACCAGGCTCTTGTCGCTCTGGTACACGAATTCGATCGGGTCCTCGATTGTGAGGATGTGTTCGCTGCGGGTGTGGTTGATGTGATCGAGCAGGGCGGCCAGGGTCGTCGTCTTGCCTGAACCCGTCGGACCCGTCACCAGCACCAGTCCCCGGGGGCGGCTGCAGGTCTCAAGCACCACTGGAGGCAGGTTCAGTGCATCAACACTGGGAATCTTGCTGCCGAGGGCTCGAAGACAAGCGGCATAACTGCCTTTCTGGCGGTACACATTGACGCGGAAGCGGGCGACACCCTTGAGGCCGTAGGCGCAGTCGAGTTCCCAGGTCTGCTCCAGTGTCTTGCGCTGACTGTTGTTCAGCATCGAGAAGATCAGTTTGTTGCAGTCCTCCTCGTCCAGAGGTTCCTCTGTCAGGGGTCGCAGTTCACCGCTGAAGCGGCCGTAGGGGGGTTGACCGGTCGCGAGATGAAGGTCACTACCGCCGCCTTCCACCAGCTGCTCCATCAGGTCTTCGATCATCAGATTCACGACCGGTTCCTCATCGACGTTGGGTCAGGCAGTAGGGGCATTCGAGCCAGCCTTCCTGGAGGCCTGCACCGCAACCCTCACAGGTCATTGTGCTGAGGGCCCTGGCCCGGCGCTCGGATTCCAGGCCGGAATCCGTGAGAATCATGCGGCCGACCTCCTCGAGGGTGGTCTGGCCACTGCGCACCAGTTCAAGGCTGTAACCCAGGAGGGTGACCATCCCGGATTCAAGAGCCAGTTGCCTGATCACGTCAGTGGTGGCTCCTTTGGCAATGGCCGTGGCCATCTCCTCGTTGATCCGCAGGACTTCGTAGACACCGACCCTGCCTTTGTATCCACTGCCCTTGCAACGAGGACAGATGCTTTCATCAGCCTGGTGGTGGTGGGCTTTGAAAAAGGTCACGTTGGCCTCCCGGCTTGCCATCAGCCCGAAACGACCCAGTTCCCGTTCATCCGGGCGATAGCTCTCACGACAGCTGCTGCAGACCCGCCTCAGCAGTCGCTGGGAAATGATTCCAATCAGAGAAGCCGCCACCATGAACGGCTCAACCCCCATTTCATCCAGACGGGCAATCGTGCTCGGCGCATCGTTCGCGTGCAGGGTGCTCAGCACCAGGTGTCCGGTCAGGGCTGCCTCGATGGCGGTCTTGGCAGTTTCCAGATCACGGGTTTCCCCCACAAGCAGCACATCCGGGTCCTGGCGCATGAAGGCCCGTAGTGCAGTGGCGAAGTCAAAGCCCTTCTCCCGGTTCACCTGGCACTGGGTGATGCCCGGCAGGGTGTACTCAATCGGGTCCTCCACCGTGGAGATGTTGAGTCCGGGGTCGTTGCGTTCAGCAAGAAGGGAGTAGAGGGTGGTTGATTTCCCTGAGCCGGTGGGGCCTGTCACCAGGATCATCCCGAACGGTTTGCATCCCAGCTCACGAACCGTGCTCAGGGCCTCCGCATCGCTGATCAGCTTGTCCAGTCCCAGCTGAGTGGCATTGCTGTCCAGCAGCCGGAGACAGACCTTCTCTCCGAAGCGGCTGGGCAATGTGTTGACCCGGAAGTCAATGACTTTGTTTCTGTATTTGCGTCGGATCCGACCGTCCTGCGCCTGGCGACGTTCGGCAATGTCAAGGTCCGCCAGGATTTTGAAGCGTGAGGTGACTGCAGGGATCAGTCGACTCGGCAGGGGCTCCACGTACTGCTGAAGAACACCGTCCTGCCGATAGCGCAGACGAAGCCCTTTCTGCTGGGGCTCCACATGGATATCACTGGCGCTGACCGACATCGCCTGCAGAAGGATCCTGTCCACCAGAGCCACCACCGGAGAGGCTTCCGCATCGCGGAGGCTTGTTTCAAGATCGATCGCATCACTTCCGACCTGCTCCTGTTCGTCAGGATCGTTCTCGAGCAGCTCATCGGTGTTGAAACCCTGCAGAAATGAGTCCGGTGAACTCTCGAGGGGGTCCGGCTCCTCCAACGCTGGGTCTGCGATTGTTTCGGCTTCAGCTTCGCGACTTGTCTCTTGAGTCACCGGCGGAGGCTGGTCATGATGCTCAGGGTTAAGAGCTTCCAGCAGGTCGCTTTCCAGCGCAGGATGCAGCCGGATCGTCAGGGACTGGTCCGGCAGCTGCTCAATCAGGTTGTGCCATTCCCGCTCTTTCCAGCGGCTTGGAATTGCAATATCGAGATAATCGCCATCAACGTTGATCGGAATCGCTGGGAAAAGGCGCCACTGTTCGGGAGTGACCTCGGGAATCGCCGTTTGCAGAAACGATCGACCATGCAGTAGTCGGTCGGGTCCTGGAATCGGTTGCTGCAGCAGCAATTCAAGTTCGAAACGCTGACGGTCCGCATTGCTTGTGCTGGAGGCCGGTCTGGTCAGAGTCATCGATCGGAGCAAGCGAGGTGCGGGCTTCCGCAGCTTGTGGGAGGAGAGTGTCTCCCTTCAACATGTCTAGGCAGCAATCCCTGAGCGGTCAGCATGAGCGGCGACGCCTCCACCCCAGCGCAGGACCAGACACCCCTGGCCAATGACGCCTCGGTCACTCCTGAGATCGTTGCAGAGGCCCCCGCTCCTGATCCTGAGCTGGAGACCAGCGGTTCCGATACAGATCCCGCTGATCGGATGCAGCAGCTGGAACAGCAGCTCCAGACCCTCAAGGCCGAGCACGAGACGCTGCAGACCCAGTACATGCGCATCGCGGCCGATTTTGACAACTTCCGCAAACGGCAGAGCCGTGATCAAGATGATGTTCGTCAGCAGCTGGTCTGTTCGACACTCACGGAGATTCTTCCTGTCGTCGANAACTTNGAGAGNGCACGNCAGCANCTGAATCCTGAGGGNGAGGAAGCNCAGGCTCTGCATCGCAGTTATCAGGGTCTCTACAANCAGTTGGTGGATGTGCTCAAGCAGCAGGGTGTNGCCCGCATGGATGTTGTNGGTCAGGTTTTTGATCCNAACCTGCATGAGGCGGTTCTGAGAGAGGAGAGCAGNGAGTACGNCGAAGATGTGGTNTGNGAGGAGCTGCAGCGNGGCTATCACCGGGANGGNCGTGTTCTGAGACACGCCATGGTCAAGGTGTCGATGGGTCCCGGTCCATCAGANGNATCGAGCGGTCAGGTTGGTGACGCTGGTCAGGATCAGCCGTTCACGGAGGGCGGCTGATGGCGGATTTTTACGATCTNCTTGGCGTCAGCCGGGATGCNGATGCTGACACCCTCAAGCAGGCATACCGCCGNATGGCACGNCAGTACCACCCNGACATCAANAAGGAACCTGGNGCTGAGGACCGNTTCAAGGAGATCGGTCGGGCNTATGAGGTTCTCAGTGATTCCCAGACAAGAGCCCGTTATGACCAGTTCGGGGAGGCGGGTTTAGGCGGTGCCGCCGGGGCTCCNGATATGGGNGACATGGGTGGATTCGCTGATCTCTTCGAAACGTTNTTCCAGGGATTCGGTGGTCNNGGTGCCGGTGGNGGNCGACCCCGACGACGGGGGCCNCAACAGGGAGATGACCTGCGATATGACCTCACNGTNGATTTTCAGCAGGCTGTTTTCGGGCANGAGCGGGAGATCAAGATCCCCCATCTCGAAACCTGCANGACCTGCAGCGGCAGTGGCGCCAAACAGGGCAGCGGACCCACNACCTGCAGCACCTGCGGTGGAGCCGGGCAGGTGCGCAGAGCGACAAGAACTCCGTTCGGGAGTTTNACCCAGGTGGCGGAGTGTCCCAACTGCTCGGGCNCAGGCCAGGTGATNGCGGATCCCTGTGGTGCCTGCGGAGGNCAGGGCGTNCATCAGGTGCGCAAGAAGCTNCGNATCAACATNCCCGCNGGCGTNGATACNGGCACGAGGCTGCGGGTTTCAGGTGAGGGNAATGCNGGTCCCCGTGGAGGNCCCTCCGGTGATCTCTATGTCTTTCTCACCGTCAAGAGCCATCCGCGGCTGCGNCGGGATGGATTGAACATTCTTTCNGAGGTNAAGGTCAGTTATCTCCAGGCCATTCTCGGAGACATGATCGAGGTGGAGACCGTGGAAAACGCCAAGGAGCTGGAAATTCCCGCCGGCACTCAACCTGGAACGGTTCTGACACTTGCNAATCAGGGCATNCCAAANCTGGGTAATCCAGTCGCTCGTGGTGATCAGCGGATCACCGTGACGGTGGAACTCCCCAGGCGNNTGTCGGAGCCTGAGCGTGATCTTCTCGAACAGCTCGCCGGCCATCATTCCGCACGGGGCAAGCAGCATCACCACCACAACAGCGGCTTGTTCGCCCGTTTGTTCGGGCANAAGTGATGGTGNNGCGTTCCCTCGATCTGCGGGGAACACCCTGTCCGGTGAACTTCATTCGCTGCAAGCTCACACTCGAGTCGATGCAGCGNGGAGANCAGCTGCATGTGAAGCTCGATCGGGGTGAGCCTGAGGANATGGTGATTCCAGGTCTGCGNAAAGAAGGCCATGACTCTGAACTGATTGATGAGGACCCGGAATGGATCCTTGTGCAGGTGACCTGTGGCGTCTGATCCTGCAGGGATCGTGGTGGCTCTTCAGGCCAATTATCTGGAAGTGGAGCTCGATGNGGTGCAGGACGGATGTCCGCGTCGATTGCTCTGCACCCGTCGCAGTCGCCTGAGCCACCGTGGAACAGCGGTGCATGTCGGTGATCGCGTGAGGATTCAGGCGATTGACCCCGTTCAGGGCAGAGCAGTNGTTTCGGACGTTGAACCTCGTCGAAGCTGGTTGTCTCGACCGCCCGTCGCCAANGTTTCCCTCGTGGTGGTGGCGCTGGCGGTGGAGGAACCTGTTTTTGATCCNGATCAGGCCAGTCGTTTTCTGCTGACGGCTGAACGCACCGGACTTGAGGTGCAGCTTGTTCTGACGAAAGCGGATCTCATNACTGACCATGCCGCAGAGCAGCTGTTGCGTCGGCTCGTCGGCTGGGGTTACAGCCCNCTGATCCTGTCCTGCCGGACAGGACAGGGGGTGGAGNTGTTGCGGGAGCGCTTGAAGTCCGCGGAACTGGCNGTTCTCTGTGGTCCTTCAGGGGTCGGTAAAACAAGCCTGCTCAACTGTCTTNTTCCGGANCTCAGATTGCGGGTCGGTGAGGTGTCAGGTCGCCTCAGNCGCGGTCGTCACACCACGCGCCATGTNGAGATCTATCGGCTGGGTCAGAACGGACGCGTGGTGGANACTCCAGGTTTCAATCGNCCGGATCTGCCTGAGNATCCANGGGAATTCAGCGTTCTGTTTCCNGAGCTGCGGAGGCAGCTGGATCCCTGGCCCTGTCGTTTCCGCGATTGCCTNCATCGTGGAGAGCCGGGNTGCGGAGTNCCNANGGATTGGGAGCGCTANGGGTTCTACATCAATNCCCTTGAGGAGCTTGAAGCCCTCAACCACCCATCCCAGGGAGGTTCAGGTTCAGGCCGCCGGTGAGTTCCTCCATGCGTCCTTTCATCGTTGCTGTGGATTGTTCGTAGGCGGACTGAAGAGCTTCCAGGGTTGCTGCTTCGCTGGAGGTCTGGCCCTCNTCCAGCAGAGCGGGGTCGAGGCGAACCCGCAGGGGTTGTTGATTTCCCGAGAGCCAGACACTGGCCCGTCCATCCGAGCTCTGCCCTTCAATCTCCATCCCATCAAGTTCCTCCTGCAGTGCCTGGGCGTTCTGCTGAATTTCCTGAGCCTTTCGGAAGGCTTCGGTGAGTTGGCCGAAATTGGGAAGTCCGAACCCTGCCATGGCGTTCTTTTTGGAATCGAAAGATTAAGCCGCCAGGTTGAAACCCAGTCGTTTCACTTCAGGATGCAGGCGGATGCCGTGACGTTCCTCCACCCGTTCCTGCACGAGCACGATCAGTCGGTCGATGTCATCCGAGCGTGCGGTGCCGGTATTGACGATGAAATTGGCGTGCAGAGTGGACACTTCGGCGCCGCCGATGCGGGTTCCCTTCAATCCCTGTCCTTCAATCAGGCGTCCGGCCTTGAGAGGCTCCGGGTTGCGAAAGACGCTGCCGCAGCTTGGTTGCTGATAGGGCTGGGTGGTGGTCCGATGGCTGAGATTGCCATTGGTGACACTCCCAATCTGCTGAGGGTCGTGGCCAGGTTCCAGCCGGAAGCGGGCTGAGACAACGACGAGTGGTTCCTCCTGCAGACGACTGTGGCGGTAGTCGTAGGAGAGTTGATCGCACTGGAGTTCGAAACTCTCGCCACCATTCAGCGGGATCACCCGCACTGACTGCAGCCATTGGGCCGTGCAGCTTCCCTGGGCACCGGCATTCATCACGGCGGCTCCTCCTGCTGTGCCTGGAATTCCAACAGACCACTCCAGGCCGTGAAGGCCCGCCCGTGCTGCGCGCCGTGCCAGGGAGGGGATGCGTTCTCCGGCCAGAACGTCCATCACCCCTGTGGTTTCTTCCATCTGGACGCCTTGAAGTCTGCGCAGGCAGATGCTCAGACCCGGGAGACCGTCATCGTGAATCAGAAGATTGGACCCTGCCCCGATGACTCTGCAGGGCATCCCATGGTCATGGGCCCAGCTGAGCCAGGCCGAGGTCTCCTCGATGCTGCTCGGCTCCGCCAGGTATTCGGCCGGTCCGCCCACCCGCCAGGTGGTGAATTCGGAGAGGCTCGCGTCCGAGCGTGGCATCAGGGCGTTGCGCACGATCATTCCGAAAGCCTTGTCCACAAACCGTTGACGTCACCGGCACCCATCGCAAGAACAAGATCCTGTTCGCGACTGTGTTGCTTCACCAGCCTGGTCAGCTCGTCAAGATCCTTTGCAACGGCGATTTCGAGATCGGGTCTGAGTGTCTTGATCCGTTCGGCAAGGATGGTGCTGCAGATTCCATTCACCGGCTGTTCACCTGCCGAGTAAACAGGTGCCAGAAGAAGAGCATCACAGTTCTGGAGCGCCTCAGCGAAGGCTTCGAGGAATTCCTGGGTGCGGCTGTAGCGGTGAGGTTGGAACACCGCCAGCAACCGTTGTGGTGGTGAGGGGAGTGGGCTGCGGCCGCTGCTCACCATCAACTGCGCCATCTCGAGTGTTGCCCTCACCTCGCTGGGGTGGTGAGCGTAGTCATCGACGATGTGGCGACCCTGCCAGGTGCCCCTGTGGTCAAAACGACGTCCCGGGGCTTCCAGTGCGGTCAGGCCCTTCACCAGCTGCTCGAACGGCACACCTTCCATCCGGCAGGCGGCAAGAGCGGCCGTGGCATTGCTGAGGTTGTGCAGTCCAGCCATGGGCAGGGTGAACTGCCCGACGCTCTTTCCGTTTTCGTAGAAGCGCGCCACACAGCGATCTCCTTCGAGCTCAAGAGGCAGTGCTGCGTAATCCACACCGTCGGTCTGTTGGTTCGACCACCAGGCGGTCGGTTGAAAGTGCTCCTGGAGGATCGGACAATCGTGATTGGCAAGCAGACGTCCACAGCCGCTGCCGAAACGCTGCAGTGTCTCGATCAGTTCGTCCAGGCCCTTGTAGTGATCCGTATGGTCGAGTTCGAGATTGGTGATCACCCCGAGACTGGGGCTGAATTTCACCAGTGAACCGTCCGATTCATCTGCTTCAGCAACCAGGAGACGTCCCTGGCCCGAATAGCCGTTGCTGGCCAGACAGGGAACGATGCCGCCGATGATGGCTGTTGGATCCTCTCCAGCCTGCAGCAGCAACGTGGTGATCAGAGTGCTGGTGGTGGTTTTGCCGTGGCTTCCGGCTACTGCAATCGAGGGTTGCTGATCGATGAGTGCGGCCAGAAGATCAGAGCGATGCCAGATTTCAAGGCCCCGATCCCTGGCATGGAGCAGCTCTGGATTGCTGTCCGGGATCGCCGTGCTGGTCACGATAAGGGGCTTGCTCTGACTCGCTGAAGCGAGAAGAGAGTTGATCCCGTCGGCCGATTGTTCACTGAACACGGTCACACCGAGTTCTTTCAGCTGAAGTGTTGTGGCATTTTCCCGTGGATCGGATCCACTGACGGGATGGCCGCGAACCGCCAGGATTGTGGCAAGCGCCGACATCCCGATACCGCCGACACCGATGAAGTGGACTGGCGTCTGACGGTTTAGCAGTCGCGGCAACGGAGGGCAACGGTGGGGCAAAAGATAGTTCAGTTATGCACTGTTGTCTCCAGGGTTACGGATTGGATCGAAGGAAATTGATATTGCGTGAGCTAGGTATTTCGGACGATTTCTGTATGATTTGCGGCCAAATCCCCACGCGGCAACCCCGCTTCTGCCATGACCCTGCGCGTTGCGATCAATGGATTCGGCCGGATTGGTCGCAATGTGCTCCGGGGTTGGATCAGCCGTGGCGCTGACACCGGTCTTGAGATCGTTGGAATGAACTCCACATCCGATCCGAAAACCAGTGCTCACCTGCTGACCTACGACTCGATTCTCGGGCGCCTTGACCCATCCGTGGACATCACCACCACGGATGACGCCATGTTCATCAACGGCAAGGAGATCAAGTTCTTCGCCGATCGCAATCCGCTCAACTGTCCCTGGAAGGAATGGGGCGTTGATCTGGTGATCGAATCCACAGGCGTCTTCAACACCGACGAAAAGGCCAGCCTGCACATTCAGGCCGGCGCAAAGAAAGTGATCCTCACAGCACCCGGTAAGGGTGATGGCGTCGGAACCTTCGTTGTGGGAGTCAATGACGATCAGTATCGCCATGAAGACTGGACCATCCTCTCCAACGCCAGCTGCACCACCAACTGCCTGGCACCCATCGTCAAGGTCCTGGATCAGAGCTTCGGTCTCGACTGGGGTCTGATGACCACGATTCACAGCTACACAGGCGATCAGAGGATTCTTGACAACAGTCACAGGGATCTCCGTCGCGCCCGTGCGGCAGCTCTGAACATGGTTCCCACCACCACCGGTGCAGCCAAGGCTGTGGCTCTGGTCTATCCGGAGGTGAAGGGCAAACTCACCGGCTTCGCCATGCGCGTCCCGACTCCCAACGTCTCCGCAGTTGACCTCACTTTCGGTCCTTCAAGAGGTGCCAGCATTGATGATGTCAAGGCTGCCATNAAGTCGGCATCCGAGAACGGCATGAAGGGGATCATCAAGTACAGCGACCTGCCNNTGGTTTCNACTGACTACGCCGGNACAAACGAATCNACAATCTTTGATGCCGANCTCACCTACGCNATGGGTGACAAGGCNGTGAAGATCCTGGCCTGGTACGACAACGAGTGGGGCTACAGCCAGCGCGTNGTNGATCTGGCTGAGGTGGTGGCGAAGAACTGGAAATAATCCAGCCACTTGATTCGAACCGACCCTTCAGGTTGAGAGGGGTCGGTTNAGTTGTTCNGGAAGTGTTCGAANCNCTCGNTNTNNACAGGTGTGTTGTCNTCGCTCCACAGGACGGTGTCTGCAGCTNNTGTGATGCGACCGANGTGGAAACTGTTGGGNTGNNTGNNCAGCCAGCGTTCNGCCCAGATGGGNGGCAGGCTCAGCACAAGTTCNTANTCCTCNCCTCCGCAGAGGCACCACCGATCCCACNGTGGNCCTGNAGGCCAGTCANGGTGCCTTGGCAGTCGGTCACGGTCNAGAANGGCACCGCAGCCACTGCTTGCACATAAACCCTGAACNGCNGCCAGCAGTCCGTCACTGCTGTCCGTTCCGCCNGCCCTCCAGGAAACACCATCCGGTTTGCAGTTCAGGAGCNCATCCAGGGCATCCAGCCGCGGAGTTGGCCTTTGATGTCGTGCGATGGCCTCACGNNAGAGAGNTCCCTNNANTTCNCTTGTCTCGAGGGTTGTGTCCTNCAGCAGCAGGGCCAGNCCGAGGCGACTCAGNCCATGAAATCCGCTTGTCACCAGCAGATCGCCNGGNTCTGCATGTCCGCGGTGCAGCTGNAGGGGGCCCTGGCGGCCNAGGGCCGTCACGGAGATCAACCGTTGCGCTCCTGNGGAGCAGTCACCCCCAAGCAGTGNGCCGCCNTGTTGTTCNAGGGCTTCGGCCATGCCCTGGTAAACCCCNTCAACCCAGTCCCANGGNGTNTNNCCGGGGGCGACAAGTGCCACGGTGATGCCNTCNATGGCGACAGCGCCGCTGGCTGCCAGATCGGAAAGATTGGCNGCCACAGCACGCCAGCCNACATCCGAAGCCNTGGTGGTTGCATCACTGAAATGAACGCCGTCCACCATCACATCGGTGTTCACCAGAGTGATCCTGGAATCGCCTGGAAGGGCCGCTGTGTCATCGTCCAGCTGCCCCGGTGGAGCGAAACGGGCNAGACGCCTGAGCAGTTCCGCTTCTCCAAGCCCCGCCAGGCTGATGGTCATGCGCTGGCTTTGAGCCGCTCGGCGCCATCGNTGACGGTCACCTTGCGGATCCTGTCATCCACACCAAGCTCCTCCACCACGTCGAAGCCGTCCACCACATAGCCGAAGGCGGCATTGCGGCCNTCGACNAGATTCAGNCCCGCCGGTGTCAGTTCCGCTTCGTAGAGAAACATGAAGAACTGCGATGAGCCATCGTCNAGGGCCTGACTGGAGTGGGCCCATCCCAGAGTTCCCAGGGTTGCGAAGGGGAGGGTCGGCGTGGCTTTGAACANGCCAACATCCTCGAATGTTTCGTTGTAGAGGGTGTCCCGCTCTTCAGGAACGCGGATTTCAAGNGGGACGCGGCGNTCCTGTTTTGTTTTCGGATCGACGTAACCGATTTCNGGCCCTTCCGGATCACCGCTCTGCAGCACGTAGAAATCCTCAGCTCTGATGAATGGGAGACCGTCGTAGAACCCTTTCAGGGCAAGATCCACAAAGGCACCNGCTGTCAGTGGGGCGTTGTAGCCNTCCACAACAGCAGTCAGATCGCCCTTGGTGGTGCTGATGGTCAGTGTCGCTCTCCCCTGCAGCCGTGGCAGAGCATCAAANTCAGCGGGAATGTCGCGTTCATATCCGTCCTNAATCAACAGGGCTTCAAGATCACCGATCCGGCTCAGAGTGGTTCTGCGTGCACGGATGAATGCCTGTTTATCGGTGTCCGTCACNGTCNCTTTCAGTGTTTCGAGCCCGGCATCCACCTNGCTGAGCAGTGNTGTCGCNAGGGGCNTGNGGNCGTCCGGCACGGCATCAAGGATGGTTTCCCGTTTGGCCTCCAGCAGNTTTGTGCTGCGGGANACGGTTTTGCNGAGAGCGCTCCACCGCTTGGCNCGAAGATCATTACTGGTGTATTCCAGTCGATGCTGCAGNTTGCGGATGTCGTCCTGGTCGAANGGAAGGGCATCCCGCAGGATCGCAGTCGGATCCTTGACGGCATTGCCCTGGGGCAGATCAGCCCATGCAGGGGTCGAGAGGNTNAGGAGCAGGACACCGCACAGAGTGATCANAGTGNCCTTGAAATGCTGTTGGGCCAAGGGGGAACGCCAGTTCTGACNGGACTTTGGCACAGCCGTATGATCCCCTGAAATGTTCNGCCGGAATGATTTCCAGCAACGACTTCCGCACCGGCACCACGATTGAGATCGATGGTTCNGTGTGGCGGGTGGTCGAGTTCCTGCATGTCAAGCCCGGCAAGGGATCCGCCTTTGTCCGGACCAAGCTCAAGGCGGTCAAGACCGGCANCGTGGTTGAGAAANCCTTCCGAGCCGGTGAAATGCTTCCCCAGGCCNTGCTGGAGAAGTCATCTCTTCAGCACACCTACATGGAGGGGGAGGACTATGTCTTCATGGACATGTCCAGCTATGANGAGACGCGTTTGTCTGCAGATCAGATCGGTGANAGCCGCAAATATCTCAAGGAGGGAATGGANGTGAATGTCGTGTCCTGGAACGACAGTCCGCTTGAGGTTGAACTCCCGAACTCCGTGGTTCTCGAAATCACTGAAACCGATCCCGGTGTGAAAGGGGANACCGCCACAGGCGGGACAAAGCCCGCCATCCTNGAGACAGGAGCNCAGGTGATGGTGCCTCTGTTCCTTTCCATCGGGGAGAAGATCAAAGTGGATACGCGNAATGANTCTTACCTCGGTCGCGAGAACGGATGACCATGCAGCTGGATCACGAACAACTGCATCGACTGCTGGATGCTCTTGGCGAGAGCGATATTCAGGAATTCAGGCTTGAGGGTGACGACTTCCGGCTGGAAATCCGTCGCAATCTGCCAGTTCAGTCTGTCGTTGCCCCTGCGCCTGTTGCCGCAGTTCCTGTCGTTGCGACAGAGCCGGCGTCGGCTCCGCCGGCTGCCACCGCCACAAGGGGAGACCTGCTGGAGGTCACGGCTCCCATGGTGGGGACCTACTACCGAGCTCCGTCACCGGATGATGCGCCCTTTGTTGAGGTCGGCAGTCGTATCAATGTCGGCCAGACCGTATGCATACTCGAGGCGATGAAGCTGATGAACGAACTCGAATCGGAAGTGAGTGGTGAAGTGGTTGAGATCCTTGTCGACAACGGCATGCCGGTTGAGTTCGGCCAGGTGCTGATGCGGGTCAAACCGGCCTGAGTTCAGCTCAGGTTCCAGGCGGCGAGGATGGCGGCGATCATGCTGTCCGGGCAGGCGATCCCCCGTGATGCGATATCGAATGCTGTGCCGTGATCAGGAGAGGTCCGCAGGAAAGGAAGTTCCAGGGTGGTGTTGACGGCGGCATCAAAGGCCAGGAGTTTCACGGGGATCAGACCCTGATCGTGATAAAGAGCCAGGATGCCGTCCGGGCCTGGCCTGGTCCTGTCCTGCCAGGCTCTGGCGGAGTTGAGCCAGCAACTGTCCGGTGGAACGGGACCTTCAAGCTGGATCAGAGGATGTTGTTCACGCCACGCGTTGAGTAACGGGGTCAGCCACTCGGCTTCTTCACAACCCAGCTTGCCCGCTTCGCCGGCGTGGGGATTGAGACCGGCCACAACCAGGTGGGGGTTGGGTTCAAAGCGGCTGCAGAACCTGAGCAGCACATCCAGCTTGCGACGGATCAGCTCCGGGGACAAGGCCGCAGGCACCTTGCCCAGGGGGATGTGCGTGGTGGCCAGCAGGGTGTTCAGCCTCCAGCCACTGTGCGGCGAGACGGCGGTGAACAGCATCGAGCTGTGTTCCGTCCCAGCCAGTTCCGCCAGACGTTCCGTCTGACCTGGGTAGAGATGTCCGGCTTCATGCCAAAGGTGTTTGGCGATCGGTGCTGTGACCAGGGCCCGGGACCCTCGGCTCTGCAGCTGCTCCACAGCACGTGTCAGCCAGTGGAAGCCCGAGCACGCCCCTGCCACGGTGGGGTGTCCCGGTTGGATGTTCTCCGTGAGTGGTTGGTCGTCGATCCGGAGGTTCCGCGGATCAACCAGTGGCGCATCACTCTGACTTCGCAGCCTCGCATGGGTGCTGATCAGTCCGGATCGGCAACCCACCAGCAGAGGTTGCAGAGACTTGGGCAGATCAGGAGAGGCCAGAGCTTTCAGCACCACCTCCATGCCGATTCCAGCGGGATCACCGAGGGCGATCACCAGCTCGTGTTTAGGGTCGATTTGGAGTGAAGGGCCCATCGCTGTGTTGCGACTGTTGCTGCTTGGTTTGCTGCTGCTGGGTTTGGCAACCGGGCTTCGTTATCAGTGGCTGGAACTGAACTGGGCCCGTTTTCTCGAGGATGTCGGTCTGCCTGTGCCCGATTCAGGAGACGGGTTTGATTTCAACCGCTGGCTGATCGGGGAACCGGAGTCTGAAGGTCATGATCAGTGACTGAGTCCTGGTTCAGACAATCCTTGAGTCCAGCTCGGTAATCCGGGTGTAGCAGGTTGTAACCAAGATCTCCAGTCAGAAGCCGGTTGCTCACCCGGCGGTTTTCACTCCAGAACGATTGCGCCATTGCGCTCATGGTGGATTGGATGGCGTCGAACTGCATCGCCTCCGGAGGGGAGCAGCCCAGCAGTCCTGCGGCATAGCGCAACAGGTCGGCCGTTGCGGCGGGACAGTCATCGACCACATTCACCACGGCAGGTCGTTGCCCCTCGGCGGAGCGCTTGATCAGATGCCAGCAGGCCCCGGCAATGTCTTCGACATGAATGCGACAGAACACCTGTCCTGGTTTTTCGATCAGTCGGGCTGATCCCTGACGTAGCCCATTCAGAACGGACCGACCCGGCCCGTAGATCCCTGGCAGACGCAGGATCTGAACCGGCAGCCCCGAAGCCTGCCAGGAGTGTTCACAGTCCAGTCGGCGCCGGCTGCGTTCCAGAATCGGATCAGGCGTGTCGTCTTCTGACACCCATTCACCGTTTCGATCGCCATACACCCCCGTTGTGGACAAGTAGCCCACCCATTGCAAAGGCATCCTCTTCAGGGTTGGCAGAAGGGTTGAAAGAACGGGATCACTACCATCTTGATCGGGCGGAATCGTGCTGAGCAGATGCGTCACCTCCTTCAGGGCCCCAGAATCCGGCAAGAGCCCTTCGGAGCTGTCAAAAACCAGATCTGCGTCGGGTCGATCCAGCGAACGACGGGTGCACAGCACTGGAGTGCCGTGTGATCTGGCCAGCCTGGCCAGGCAGCGTCCGCTGTAGCCGGCACCTAGCACAAGCAGCCTGGCATTCCTGGGCAGGGGAGTGGAGCGGTTGACGAGGTCAGGAAGCATCAGTACGTTTGTATTGGTCTGTTTCGGTTGGTGTGGCTGATTCTTCTTTGCGGCAATCCGGTCTGCGGCAATCCGGTCTGCGGCAATCCGGTCTGCAGCAATCCGAGCGTTCTGACGTCGTACTCAAATGCATTCTCGCCCTGGGCGTGGTGACTGGTGCGGCCCTCATCGCCCCTGAAAATCCAGCTGATCAGGCGACGATCTGCCTGAGGCACCATTCTCCAGAGGTCTGCCGGGTCTGGTGATGCTCAGGCGGGCTGGCAGACGACAGGCAGATCGTTGGAGGGGTCGATCGGGTGATCGGGTTCTGCCCACTGCAGCAGACGCAGCGCAAGGCGAAGATCCCCATCCATCCAGGCTCGTATTGCCATTGCCCGTCGTGGGTCATAGAAACGCTGACGGCGATACCAGTCGAAGACTTCAAGGTCTGATTTGTGGCCATTGCATGAGAGGCAGGCGGGCACGCAGTTTTCGGTCACACTCATGCCGCCTTTTGCCCTTGGAAGAATGTGATCAATAGACTCAGATTTGCGCCCGCAGTAAATGCAACTTTTTCCTGTTTGTGCATGAAGAGATTGACGCCAGCGTCGAACACGTAATTTGGGACAGAGTTCGTCGAGAAAAACTGCATCCCTGTTATGCATCCGAGTGAATCGGTTATTAAGATTTTGGCGTGGATGGTGCGATCGTCAATGTGTCGAAGACTGCATTTTCAGGATTATTTTGATTGAGATGTAAAAGTTGATTTTCAGTTCTTGCTTGCAGCCTTTTGGTCCCTAAAATAAGAGTTGGCGGTTGGCGAAAAACACGATTTCAGGCTCTGCCCGTTGTTGTCTTGATCTGTCGCCATCCGGATTGATCCAGGTGGTCAGTCCCTTTGATGCCGTCACCCAGGCCCAACTGCGTCGCATCAGGCCCCGTGGTCGTTGGAAAGGTGCCAGAAACGGCTGGGAATTTCCTTTGGCGGCCGTTGATCCCCTGCAGCAGCAGCTTGGCGATCGCTTTGTGGTGACCGATGGCCTCAGCAAGTGGATTGATTGGCATCGCCACCCCCTGCCACCGATGCCCTTGCATCGGGAGCTTGTCGCCGCAGCCGACCTCAAGGACTGCCTCCCCGATGGCCGGCAGCCTCTGCCGCATCAGCGCTCCGGTGTGCGTTGGCTGCTTGCGCGCCGTGGAGCCGTTCTTGCCGATGAGATGGGGCTTGGCAAAACGCTCACGGCGCTGTTGGCGGCTCGCGCCATGATCCGCTGTGTCGAGATGCGATTGATGGTGGTGGCGCCAGTGGGTCTCCATCCTCACTGGCGTCGTGAATCCGATGCCCTGGATCTGAGGATTGATCTGGTGAGCTGGGCGAAGCTCCCCGATGGTCTGCCCGAAGCCGGCACGGTATTGCTCGTGGATGAGGCGCATTACGCCCAGTCCCTGACGGCTCAGCGAACCAGAGCACTGCTTCGACTGGCGCGCCATCCTCGTCTGCGTGCCATCTGGATGCTCACGGGTACACCGATGAAAAACGGTCGCCCTTCCCAGCTTTATCCACTTCTTGCTGCGATCGATCATCCGATTGCAAGAGATCAGCAGGACTTCGAGGAGCGCTACTGCCAGGGTCACTGGCAGGAGGGTCGCACCGGCAGGCGCTGGCAGGCTGCGGGAGCCAGCCAGCTCACGGAATTGCGGCGACTGACGCGTCCATTGATCCTGCATCGACGCAAAGCTCAGGTGGTTGATCTACCGCCTAAGCAACGCCGTTCTCATCAGGTCAGTCTCAGCTCCGCCGAGATGATCGGTTTCTCTCATCGGGTTGATCTTGTTGTGGAGGACTATCGCCGCAGAGCCGGTTTGGGTCTGGTGCGGTCGGATGCGGAACCGCTGGCTGTGCTCACGTCCATGCGTCAGATCGCAGCCGAGTTCAAGTTGCCAAGCGTTCGGCAGTTGCTGATTGAACTGCGCCTGAAGGGAGAAGCGGTGGTTCTGTTCAGTGCGTTTCTGGCACCCTTGCGCTTGCTTCATCAACAGCTGGGGGGCGAACTGCTCACCGGTCAGCAGCGCCCCGCCGAACGGCAGATTGCCGTCGATCGATTTCAACGTGGACGCAGTGACGTTTTGCTGGCCACCTATGGCACCGGGGCTCTGGGGTACACACTGCACCGGGCCAGACATGTGATTTTGCTCGAGCGGCCATGGACTCCAGGTGACCTTGCCCAGGCAGAGGATCGTTGTCATCGACTCGGAATGGACGGTGGGCTCACATGTCACTGGATGGAGCTTGGACCTGCCGATCAGCTCGTGGACGGGCTTCTGGTCAGCAAGGCTGAACGGATCGAGGTTCTGCTGGGGCCTAATCGGGTTGCTCTTCGTCGTCAGTCCTTGCCCGCCATGGTGCGGAACTGTCTGCAGGTTGCCTGACGCACCTGCAGTTCGTGACGCAGCATCGGATCAACCATGCCCGAGGAACGATCAAGCAGAGTCAGGGCGTTGGTGACGTCAATGCAGGCTGACTGGGTCTTTCCAGCGATCGTCAGCAGCACTGATCGGTCTCTGAGCAGTTCCGGTTGATCCGGTGAATCAGAGATCGCCTTGTTGCAGATCAGAAGAGACTGATCAATCGATTCGGCCTCAAAACGTTCCAGACAGCTCCCGACTGTTTTGGCCGGAGAGCTGGATATTTGAACAGTTGGTTCGGACTGACAGCCCGCAAGGAAAAGAGCTGCGGCAGCAACGGTGGATCTGATCCAGCGGCAATCAATACCCGTAACGATCGTCGCCGCCCGATTCGTTGAATTTGCTTGACGTTGAAACGGTGGGGTCAAAGGAGGTGGTTGAAGCATCACTGGAAGTTCCACCGAACAGGTCTCCGAGGAACTGACCACAGTCGGGGAATTTGCCCGGATCATGAACCACCGCTTCGGTGATCATGACTGAGGCATGCTGCGGAGAGGTTTTGAGAAGTGATGGCTTCTGGCGCTTGATCACGGCGTAGGCGGCATTCCAGCTCACCTTGTGATCGTTGCCACTGGAGCGCATGAAGCAATAAATCTTTGCCCCTTTGACTTCGGTGTCACTACCGGCCCTGGCCGCCTGGTTGTTACCGATCAATGCACCGAACAGGGCAAGGGTCAACAGGGTCAGCAGAGGACCGGAGCGACGCATGACATTGACATGGATGTCTGCCAAAGCTATCGATCAAAGCCGCACTGTCCAGAGCGGCTCTGTCCAGAGCTAAGTGATCGGCCGGATCACGGTTTTCCCACGTTCTCAGGCAGCAGCAGTCGCACCACAACAGGCAGCACAAGCAGCACGGTGATCAGACGAACGGCATGCAGTGCGGCCACTGCGGCACCGACTCCGTATTCGGCCCCCACCAGGCTCATGCCGCTGATGCCCCCGGGAGCAGCGCCAAGAAGTGCAACCAGCGGATCGATTCCAAGCAGCCTGCTGCTCCAAAGACCGACCACGATCCCAGTGAGCACCAGCGTCAGGGTGATCAGCAGTGCCGGTTTCCAGAGACTCTGCAGCTGTTCAAGCGATGTCCGTCGCAAACCTGTACCGATCACCGTTCCAATTCCGATTTCCAGAGCGGTTCGGGTTCCGCTCGGCCAGGTTGCCGGCTCGAGCTGACCACTCATGCTGAGGAATCCTGCTCCCACCAGTGCTCCGGCCAGAGGTGCCGCGGGGATTCCACTGAGGAGGGCCAGCATTCCAACGGCAGTGCCCGCCAATAGGTACAGCAACAGAGTCGCCAATGAGGGCATGAATCAACGGGAAGAGATGTCCAGCTTGATCTTGAGGCAGGGACGGTGCTGTGTTGTCATCTGTCAAATGCATTCTTTTGCGATGACGTCGTCTGTTTCTTTCCGGATCACTCGCACCGCAGAAGAGCTTGCTCAGACCATCACAGCTCTGACTCAGCGGCTTGTGAAGCTTGAGCAGCGTCAGGAGGTCATGGAGATTCAGCTGCGACAGCAGCTGAAGGATGCGACCTGTGTTGCGGATGACGAGCGGGCAACCCTGGATGGGATCGAGTCTCTTCTGCGTGAAACGCGCGAGTTGCTTGAGAGCAGTGAAACCTCAACTGCCGACCATGAATCGGAAGCATTGCCCATGCAATCAGATGATGAATCCCTGTCTTCGGAGTATTCCCAGGTCGCATAGGGGTACCGAGGGTGCCAAAATAAAAAGAAAGGCAACCATGGCACTCACCATCCATGCCTCAGATGCGTTCAAATCATCCCAGGCATCCACAACTCTTCAGGATTTAGAGATTTCGAAACGTTCTGGTTATTTGGAAGGGGGTCACCAACTGGAGAAACTTGAATTCGCTCTTGCACTTGCTGAAGCGCAAGGTGATCAAAGCAAATGCTCCTTACTTCGAGACCTTATCGCAGATCT
>NYUU01000030.1 GCA_002684175.1 Synechococcus sp. CPC35 | reverse complement strand
TGCTGGTGGGAGGTGGAGGCTGGATGAATCACCAGAGTCTTGGCATCACCGACGTTCGCGAGGTGGCTGGCGAGTTTGAGGCTGTCGATAAAGCGAACGGCATCGTCGTATCCCCCCTTCAATGAGAACATCAGCATGCAGCCCATCCCCCTGCCGGTGAGATACCGGTTTGCTGCTTCGTGATATGGATCGTTCGGCAGTCCGGGGTAGGAGACGTGTGCCACGTTCGGATGCTCCTGCAGCCAGCTGGCCAGAGCCATGGCGTTTTCCGTATGACGTTCCACCCGCAGGCTGAGGGTCTCCAGACCCTGCAGGAGCAGGAAGCTGTTGAACGGGCTCAGTGCCGGACCCCAGTCCCTCAGGCATTCGACGCGGGCACGAAGCGCAAAGGCGACATTGCGATCATCAGGGACGCCGAGCATCTTGCAGATGTCACTCCCGAAACCGAAGGCATCCCAGTGAACAAGACCGTGATAAGCCGGGCTGGGCTGGCTTAGCAGCGGGAATTTGCCATTTCCCCAGTTGAAGGTGCCTGCGTCCACGATCACTCCACCGAGGCTGGTTCCATGGCCTCCGATCCATTTGGTGGCGCTCTCCACAACCACGTCAGCCCCATGCTCGATCGGTCTCAGCAGAGCACCGCAAGCACCGAGGGTGTTGTCAACGATCAGCGGAATGCCGCGATCCTTCGCGAGAGAGGAAAGACCTTCGAAATCAGGAATGTTGAAGCGGGGATTACCCATCGCTTCGACGTAAATGGCCTTGGTGTTTTCATCGATCTTGTCCGCAAAGCTCTTCACCTCATCACCGTCCGCGAAGCGGACGTCGATACCGAGCCTCGGAAACTGAACCTTGAACTGGTTGTACGTGCCGCCGTACAGAAATGATGTGGAGACGAAGTTGTCACCGGCCTGCATGCAGTTGGTGATGGCCAGGAACTGAGCCGACTGGCCCGAGGCGGTGGCCACCGCTGCCATGCCCCCCTCCAGAGCGGCCACCCGCTTCTCGAACACATCAGTGGTCGGGTTCATCAGACGGGTGTAGATGTTCCCGAATTCCTTCAGTCCGAACAGATTGGCCCCGTGCTCCGCATCGTTGAACACGTAGGAGCTGGTTTGATAAATCGGAACCGCTCTGGCGTTGGTCGCGGAGTCCGGCGACTGGCCGGCATGGAGTTGAAGGGTCTCGAAGCGCAGGGACATCAGCCTGGGCGGAGCAGCAGCACTCCAGTTCTAGTCGTCGGCGAGCTCAGGTTTGTCCGTTTCACTCAAAGATGGGAATGTGCTGCGGATGAGGTTGTGGATCTCGCGATGCGCTTCATTGCGGAATCCTTTGATTCCCTCGGGTGAGAGCACCGGATAGGTGTGATCGCTTCCATCGGCTTCCCGCAGGTGTTTCCAGCGGGTGGTTTCCTGTTCCTTCAGTGCGTTGAGGGCCGCCTGGAAGTCATAGGCCTTCGTTTCGCCGATGGCCGCGGCCTGTGAGGCCAGGTTCTCTCTGACAGGCCCGAGGGCCTTGGCCTTCAGCGTGTCCGGAAGACCCAGCACCGGATCGTAGTGATCAAGAATCCGCAGCTCTGCTTCAAGCAGAACGGGCCAGGCGCCCCGTTCACCCTCAGCGAGTTGCATCTCTGCCTCAGCGGTGCTCATCGCATCGAGATGGAAGCGAAGCCACTTGTAGTAGGTCTTGTCTTTGATTGGTTTTTTCGCTGCAGCGCGTCCGGAGAGAATGGCAGGCAAGGCCTTCTCCGCTTTGCGCAGAAAGATTCGATCTTCCCGTTCCAGATTCATGGCTCCCCATCGCTGTCGGTACTCCCACAGCTCGACGTATCGGGATACATCCGGGTCGGACCAGCCGAGACCCTTCAGCTCATCACCACGGTGGGAGGTTTCCTTGGGCACCCGCTGCATGAATCACACCTGGAAACAGGGTAGGTGTCGATGCTCATGCTCACCAGGCTCAGCGATTCGGAGACCGGCTGGATGGATTGGTTCTCAGGTAGTCCTGCACATCGATACTGCGCAGCTGGCTGTAGCCCACGGGTAACCACAGATCGCCTGCATTGGCATTGAAATGGATTTCCCAGTGGTAAAGCCCGTAGTAGGCGCGGGGATCCTCTTTCATCAAAGAGGCGTAGAGCAGGACGGCGCGACCGTAATAGTCGCTGTTGTTGTAGCCCCAGAGTCCGCGACGGATGTCCTTCAGACCACCCCGGCGCACCAGGTAGCGAGCCGCCGCCTGGATTGCGTCCTCCGGGTTGCGGATGTCGCCTTTCCCGATTCCAGCCTCGGCCCATGTGGTGGGGAGGAACTGCATCGGCCCCTGGGCATTGGCCACGGAAACGCCGTCAATGCGTCCCATCCCTGTTTCCACCAGGTTCACTGCTGCCAGCACCTCCCATTCGATGCCCGTGGCTGCCTCCGCCTTTCTGTAATGGGAAAGAAGCTGTTCCGCAGGTTCGGGCTGGATGATTCTCCAGGCGGGAAGGGTGGAGGGTCCGCGGCCTCTGCTCATGCGAAGGAATTCCCGTCGTGCGGCCAGATGGCGTTGGGCAACGCTGCGCCAGCGCGGCGGTAATAAGGCCACCACCGGATCGGCTCGACCGGGGTCTGCAGAGAGCACCCTGTAGATCACCTGTTGCTGATGTCCCAGCTCAGGCAGTTCATCGGGCGGTGTCGCGGGATCACGCAGAGCGATCTCCACAGCCACGAGCAATGCTGCTGTCTCTGCAGCGGATTCCGGGATCAGCGGGTAGCGACGTCCGGACAGGGTGGCGGGATGTTCTGCCTTCACTGGAAGAGTCACAGTGGCAGCAGCGGCCGGTTGAATTCCGACGGCAGGTCCCGACCCGACTCCTGGCTGTGGATTCCTCAGCATCAGAGCCCCTGCAGCTGCAGCGGAGGCCGCCGTGATGATCAAAACGGATCGGCGCCTCAAGGGGATGAGCCTGGAACTTCTGCGACCCTACCGGTCCAGTTCAGGGACGAAGAAACGTGCTGCGTTGATGGAAATCCGCCTTGTCACCGTCCGCCATTTCACCGTGATCCAGCGCCCAGTGGCTGAGTCCCTCAGCTCCCCTGTCGATGACTGCAGTCAGTGAAAGTTCGGGACAGACGCCTGCTGGCCACCAAGGTTTAAGAGGCAATCTGGCATCAAGCCTGAGCTGGTGATGCCAGCGCCGCAGACGAANGGCNGGTTNACTGANCANANCCTGAAGGCGTTGCCCGCTTCGGTAGCCATCAAAGCTGTAGGCAGCCCAGTNGCCNTTGGCAGCAAGATTGATTTCCCAGTAGCGACTTTCCCCAGGNACAGCCAGAAAGGCTTCAAAGCAGGTGGTGGTCCACAGNTCATCNCGTNGTTCTCCACGCTGAGCTCCGTCCAGCAATCCCTNGGGNAGCAGCAGTGGCGAGAGACCTGAGGAGGCCGGNGCCAGCAAGCCNTAACTGAGTTCGAGCCAGCCATCGCTTTTCCAAACCAGTTCGGCTGTGATCTGGAGNCCGTNCGTCACCGATCGCTCGAAGGGAACCAGGCGNGATGCCTGGCGGAGCATGACCGCAGGTCGTGGCATGTCAGNTGATGATTCCCTGTCGCTTCACCANGCGGTCAATCAGCTGGCGNAGTTCCGGCATCTGTTGTTCNACNGACTCCGTCAGTCGGAACTGCACNGCCGCTCTGTGGAGGTTGTGNTCCTCCCTNTCGCAGTGGAAGTAGACGTTNCCATCGAGATGATCCGTGAGGAAGCGCAAACCCAGTTCAAGCGGNATCAAACGGATGCAATCCGGGAGGTAGTGNAGATCCCAGTCGCTNAGAAANCCCTCCGCTACCGAGAGGTATCCNCTGAGAATGGCCTGGCAGAGATCAATGTCAAAGCAAACNTTNTCCAGNGANAGGGTCTCTTCTCCGNCCGGATTGCAGCANGACCGNAGGCAATCACCGATGTCGTAGTGGATCAGTCCNGGTTTGACCGTGTCGAGATCGATCAGACCAACGGCNTGCCCGCTGNCTTCGTCGATCATCACGTTGTTGATCTTCGGGTCNCCGTGGATGGGGCGGTGCTNCAGCTCCCCGCGGCTCAGNGCNGCTTCGAGAACGTCCACACCGTTGCGGCGGGCATTGATGAACGCACAGGCAGCNTCNGTCCNTTGATCCTGAATGGAGCTGGANTTCCTCACCTGATCAAANCGNTGCAGATAGGCAGGCATCACATGGAAGTTTTCCAGCGTGTCGGCGAGTTGCTGGGTCGGCAGGTCACTGATCAGGNTGTGGAACATNCCGAGCCCGTAGCCCACCTCGCGGGCATGGCTGCAGTCGCGGATCACNTCACTGGTGGTGGCGGCACCGATGTAGGTGATCGATCGCCAGAACTCACCGTTCTGTTCGACCCAGGGGGAAGCTTCCTNTCTGCAGGGAACCACCCTNGGGACTTCCCAGCGCCTTCCCNGCAGTTCTGGAGGCGGNGNGGCNAGCCGCTTCTCNATGTGATCACCGAGGGCCTGAAGATTNCTCATCACNAGATCCGGNCGGTCGAACACGGNGGTGTTCAACCGCTGCATCACGAATGCGCCTGNTTCTGANGCGCCNTNGTGGGTGACCAGAAAGGTTTCATTNACATTTCCAGANCCGAGGGAGCGGATNGCCGTGATCCGCTCTCGGGGATGGAAGCGATCAGCGATGGCCTCCAGAGCCTCGGTCATNAATGGTCGCAATGGTCTCAGAANGGAACCATGCCGCGAGCTNGAGCTTCTGCANCCTCCGGGTGTGCGGTCCAGCAGCCGACTCAGCCATCCAGCTGGCTTTCAATCACATTCATCAGTTCCTGATANGCGGGTATCTCCAGCGCGTCAGCGTCATCCAGTGCCATGTCGCTGCGCATGGCCTGACGNGCGTTATCGGCGATCACGGCATTCACCACCAGNTCCATCGCNTCAGAGACCTCCAGGTTCTGCAGAGCCTCCGCNTAGCGACGGCTNTGGCTGGGTCNTACNGATTCCTGGCAGTAGCTGGAAAGCTCCCGGCTCTGGGTCATCACCCGGTANGCGGTTTCCTTCACCGGCTGCCGGCCGTAAATCGCCATGTANAGCAGATTCACCATCGATGCGTCNTTCACGGGNATGGCGTATTTGCGGGCAATCTGCGGCCAGTAACGGAGTGACTTGAGGCCTTCCAGGCCTCCCGTGCGCAACCCGGCGCCTTCACACCAGCTCTCGAGCTCCTCCATCGTGTTCGGGCAGCGGCTCTCTTCNCGCATGTGCTTTGCCAGAACGAGCCCAGCCTGNAAGTTCCTNGTGGGACTGCCCGAGACGGGCAGCATCATGCTTCCCCGCACATCGGCCACCATCGCGGTCAGCTGACTGAAGGTGTGATCGCGCACTTTTTCGAAGTCGCCATCCCGCACCAATGTGGATTCGATTCTGGGAACGGCGTAACCGAGTTCCGTCAGAGGTATCGGTTGGCGGTGGTAAAGCTTCTGGCGATCAGGCCGCGCCATCGAGACGGTCGCGGCCTGATCCAGGCACTGGTTCAGCAGCAGGGTGAGCAGCGTCGGCAACACTCCCGGATTGTCCTGATGGAATCCGTATCCGAAGCCCGCGAACACCGAGGCCATGTTTTTGGCGGCCTTGATGTACTGCCCTTCGACGTTGTGGACCCCTGCTGAAACCTGGATATTGGGNGAAAGCTGATCCAGCAGCTGAGCTCCGAGCATCGCCGTCAGAGCATTGGGATGGCAGAAGTTTGCGGTGAAGCTATCGAAGGGATTGCGCAGTGCACCATGACGGTGAAATCCTGAGAAGAAAGCGAGATTGGGTTGCTTCTCGCACAGCACGTAAGCGCTGTTGCTGATCGGATCGTGATTGAAGGATCCGGCCAGGCAGGCCAGCACAACCTGCTCACGTCCAAGCTCCTCCCGCAGTCGACAGGCTTCCAGCAGGTCTTCCTCCACATGGTTGCTGTTGGCACTGAGCACCACCAGGTCACATCGCTGAATCAGATCGCCAAGAGTGTTGGGCACGCGCTCACCGCTGTCGCGGTGACTGGCCATGTCGAGAACCGTTTCGACATGGTCATCGTCCATCGAAGCGAGAGAGTCCTCTGCAAACGCGCCCAGCAGTTCCCTTCCAGGGCGGGCAGCCAGCAGCAGGCGACCTGCCTCGTTCTGCATGGCGCAGTTGTAAGCCAGTGACGCGGGGTATAAACCAACGCTGTAGAACCCCACTTTCCCAACAGACAGCTCTCGCACCCGGGTTCGAATCGACCCGGCATCCAGACTCTGGGTGAAGAAGGAATTGCGCATGATCAGAGCCTAAGCAGCGCTGTATGCGCCGCTGATCATCGAGCCTGCCGCAAGGGGATGGGCATGGACTACTGGAGCACGGTGTAATGCGGACAAAGCCTCGTTCAGATGACGACTCCACGCCGTGAACTGCTGATGGCCTACCGCTGGCCTGCTGCGGTTGTGCTCTCCAGTCTGGTTCTGGCTGGAGCGGCAGCGGTCCTGGCCTGGACCGCGGTGCGGCTGCTCAGTAAACCGATCCCGGTCGCGATCGAGGGAGGTCTTCAGGTGGACAAGCTTGTGCTTCCCCCCAGCGTCACGATCCGGGCGGAACAGCCCCTGCCTGTGATGGTGACGAAGGAGGTGCGCATCGCTGGCGATGCTCCTCTCGGCATCAAGGGCCCTCTCACGGTGCGTGCGATCGAAGGAGCCGTTCAGGTCAAGGGTGACGTGGACGCCCGGGCCACGGTTGCCGGCATTGATAACCCCGTGAAAGTCACAACGGATCAGCCGCTGCCGGTGCAGGGGGATGTGGTGGTCAAGGACAAAGTCACGGTCGGCGGCAATGTGACGGTGGAGGGCAATGTCGGGGCCAAGGTCAGGCCAGGTCTGCTGCCTCTGCCCTAAATCCATGGGAGGGTGGCGCCACCAGGACGTGGACCTGCTGTGCAGCGCCAGACCCCCGATCAGCTACTTGAGCAGCTTGTCAACGCTGAGGACCTGCTGATCGTGCAGGATCTGGATGGGGTCTGCATGCAGTTGGTGAAGGATCCGCTCACGCGGCATCTGGATCCTGCCTATGTCAGGGCCGCGGCAAAATTGCAGGGCAGCTTCGTCGTGCTCACCAATGGAGAGCATGAAGGCCGCCGGGGCGTGAACCGGCTGGTGGAACAGGCCCTTGCTGATCCTCAGCTCCCTGGCCGGGACGGCCTTTATCTGCCTGGTCTTGCGGCGGGAGGTGTGGAACACCAGGATCGTTTCGGCCATGTCAGCCATCCGGGCGTAAGTGATGCCGAGATTGCTTTTCTTGCGGCGGCACCGAAGCGGATGGAGGCGTTGCTGAAT
>NYUU01000029.1 GCA_002684175.1 Synechococcus sp. CPC35 | reverse complement strand
CCCGCTTGAAGCTCAGCAGAGTTTCCAGCACCACAGATTTTTCATCGATCCAACCCCGTTCCGCCGCAGCCTTCACCATCGAATACTCCCCGCTCACGTTGTAGGCAGCGATCGGAAGCTCCGACTCCTCACGCAGACGGTGAATGATGTCGAGATAAGCCAGGCCAGGCTTGACCATCATGATGTCGGCACCTTCCTGCTCATCCAGCTGGGCTTCCGTAATCGCTTCCCGGGCGTTGGCAGGATCCATCTGATAAGTGTCCTTGTTTTTGGGAATTGGTTTGTTGCCCGCCTCCCTAGGTGCTGAATCGAGCGCCTCGCGAAAGGGTCCGTAGTAGGCCGACGAGTACTTAGCGGTGTAGCTGATGATCCCCACGTGCTCGAAGCCGGCATCGTCGAGAGCTTCGCGGATGGCGCCAACACGACCGTCCATCATGTCGCTGGGACCGATCAGATCAGCGCCGGCATCGGCCTGAACCACAGCCTGGCGGCATAGCAGCTCGATGGTTTCATCATTCATGACGACACCGTCCTCACTCACGATGCCGTCATGGCCATCACAGTTGTACGGATCAAGAGCAACGTCCGTCATGATCGCCATCTCAGGCACCATCTGTTTGATCTGACGAATCGCACGGGGGATTAACCCCTCAGGGTTGAAGCATTCAGCACCGTCCTCGGTTTTGAGGGAGTCAGAGACTTTTGGAAACAGCACGATGCAACGCACTCCCAGGTCCCAAGCTCTCTGCACTTCCCCTGTGAGAGCCGCAAGACTCCAGCGACTTGCACCAGGCATCGCGCCGATCGGTTGAACATCATCCCCCTCGTGCACGAACAAGGGATAAATGAAATCGGCGGCGGAGAGGCTGTGCTCGCGCACCATGGAGCGGAGAGCCGGTGTGCGGCGCAGGCGCCGAGGGCGATAGGTGAGCTCCATCAAGTCCGTTGAGCAGGGAGAGATCGTACGGCCCGTGAGCTAGAGAGCGGCGGATCGCAACCAGCCATGGCGTGGGTTTTCGGAGCGCTGTCGCCTGAGCTGCTCAAGAAGTTGCTGCTCTTCCGAGCTCCATGAAGACGGCATGACCAAAGCCAGGGTCAACAGCAGATCGCCCCGACCTCCCTTGGCCTGCCAACCCTTATTCTTCAATCGAAGGCTTCTACCTGGCGCGGTGCCTGCTGGGATCGCAACCTGGGCTTCGCCATCGGGCGTCATCACAGTGACGGTGGCACCCAAAGCAAGTTCATCCAGGCTGACGGGAAGCTCCGCCTTGAGCTGATCACCTTCGAGTCGCCAAACCGGATGGTCCTTGACACTGAGATTTAAGTAAAGATCGCCCCGTCGACCCGTGCCGGGCTGAAGATTTCCCTTGCCCTTCAACCGAAGACGCGAACCATTTTTCACCCCAGGTGGAATGCGAACCTGCACGCGCTCGTTGTTGACAGACAAAGTCCGTTCGCTACCCCGGAACGCCTCCGCGAAACTGACATTGACGGTGGCTTCAGCATCCAGATTCACGGGAGCTCGAGATCCGGCTCCACCCCTGGGGAAGCCTCCTGGAAATCCACCACCCGGAAAACCACTGCTCTGAAAACCACCAGCTCCGGCAGGCCCGCCAAACCGACCGAGGAGATCGTTGATGAAGTCGTCGAAATTGCCATAACGGCCAAAGTCAACATCCATCCCTGGCACACCACCACCCATTCCGCCGGCCTGATTCCAGTACTGACCGAACTGCTCATACTTACGGCGTTTGTCCGGATCGGACAGGACCTCATAGGCCTCACTCACTTCCTTGAAACGAGCTTCGGCAGACGCATCTCCGGGATTGACATCAGGGTGGTATTGACGCGCCAGCTTCCGAAACGCGCGTTTGATGGCGTCTGAATCAGCACCGCGATCCACGCCCAGCACCTGGAAATAATCCTTGTATCCGCTGCCGGCCATGTCATTCAATCCACGTCTTCATTGTCTCAGCGTTGATCCACTTTGCTGTGGGTTCCCCATGGAGGGAAGCCCGTACGAGAAGGGAGTCCTAGCGTTTCAACAACGTGTTGATTCGCTNCAAGGTGAACCGCNTAACGGCTCTGGTTGTCGGGNTCGGCACATTGTTTGTNATTGGAAACGCTGGAGTTCTCGGNCAACCCAGCAGCCACTCAGCGTCAAGCACCAGCACCCTGCGCTTGGCCCAACACCTCAAGGCGATTGGCGTTCGGTTNTACGGCGCGTGGACCTGCCCGGCGTGCAAACGCCAGTTGAATCTTTTCGGCCTTCAGGACAGTGATGCCATTCCTTATGTCGAGTGCAACAAACCGGAGCAATATCCCGACCAAGCCAAGCTCTGTCAGAACGCTGATTTAAGGGTGTATCCCACCTGGGAGCTGAGCGATGGATCACGACTGGAAGGCGTGCAATCCCTGGAAACCCTGCGGCGTTGGAGCGGATTGAATTAACCATGGCCCTCATCCACGGGCTGCACTTCAGAAATCTCCGTGGAGATCTGCTCGGAGGTCTCACCGCGGCCGTTGTGGCCCTGCCCCTCGCACTGGCGTTCGGTAACGCAGCCCTTGGGCCCGGAGGTGCCATCTACGGGCTTTACGGAGCTGTTGCCGCAGGATTTATCGCGGCGTTGTTTGGAGGAACTCCTGCTCAGGTCAGCGGTCCAACAGGTCCGATGAGTGTCACTGTTGCCGGAGTGGTNTCGAGCCTCGCGGCCGTCGGTGTTTCACGCGATCTGGCCTCTGGAGAGATGCTNCCNCTCGTNATGGCAGCAGTNGTNATNGGAGGCCTGTTGGAGGCATTGCTGGGGATATTCCGACTGGGCCGTTACATCACCCTCGTCCCTTATTCGGTCGTCTCGGGATTCATGTCTGGCATCGGGGTGATCATTTTGATCCTGCAGATCGGCCCCTTCGTTGGCATCAACACCCGTGGCGGAGTGATGGCCAACATTGGGATGTTGCTGGAGGCGCCATTACCCAACCTTGCTGCAGTGGCTGTGGGCAGCATGACGTTGGCCGTGGTGTTTCTTACTCCTGCACGCGTTCGTCAGTGGGTGCCGTCACCGTTGCTGGCCTTGTTGATTGTCACACCGCTTTCGCTGTTGCTGTTCAACGACGACCGACTCAGAGAATTTGGAGTCGAACCTTTGGCCAGAATTGGCAGTATTCCAGAAGGTGGACTGCGCCTGGCTCTGCCCGATTTCAGCGAGCACTGGCAGACCTTGCTGAAGGCTGGTTCGGTGCTCGCCCTGCTGGGAGCGATCGACTCCCTGCTGACCTCCTTGGTGGCCGACAACCTCACGCAAACCAACCACAACTCAAACCGAGAATTGATTGGCCAGGGGCTCGCCAATGCGTGCTCGGGGTTGGTGTCTGGCCTGCCGGCAGCAGGGGCAACCATGCGAACGGTGATCAACATCCAATCGGGAGGTCAAACACCCCTCTCCGGCATGACTCACTCCGTTGTCTTGCTTCTCGTCTTAGTGGGTGCTGGTCCAATGGCAGAAACGATCCCAACAGCACTGCTGGCAGGGATCCTGATCAAGGTAGGGCTCGACATCATCGACTGGGGCTTCTTATTGCGAGCTCACAGGCTCTCCGCCAAGACAGCAGCCCTGATGTATGCGGTTTTGCTGATGACGGTGTTCTGGGATTTGATTTGGGGAGTCCTTGTCGGCATGTTCATCGCCAACTTGCTCACAGTCGACGGGATAACCCAAAGCCAGCTCCAGTGGATGGATGACGACAACCAACCCCAACTGAAAAGACAACAGTCCACACACCTAAGTCAGGAAGAACAGCAAATCATCGAGGCTTGCGGCAACAGACTGATGCTGTTTCGACTGCGCGGACCGATGAGCTTCGGTGCAGCAAGGGGCATTAACTCCCGTGTCGCTCAACTTCATAACTATGAAGCTCTGTTGTTGGACATCAGCGAAGTGCCACGAATGGGAGTCACAGCAGCACTTGCTGTGGAACGGATGATTCAGGAAGCAGAATCACAGGGAAGAATTGCGGTTGTGGCCGGCGCCAACCAACAGCTGACCAAACGCCTCGAACAATTTGGGGTGAACAACGTGATGCCGGAGCGTCTGCGAGCTCTGGAGTACATCCAAAAAAACTTGTCTCTGTAGAGAAAAGTACGGATTCGTCAAGCGATGTCAGCGAAATAAAACGAGGCTGGAATTCCTGTCCAGTCATTGCCAATCGCTGCTATCCAAGGAATGTCCGATTTGGACCTACTAGGGAAGTACAGGCGCAGAAAGACCCCTTTCTGGAACGTTGCCGGCCCTAATACTTGACGTCTCAACGACCTGAAATGACGATCAGCCCCCCACCGGCGACTACTTCATTACGCGGAAACCCGCTTGAGCCGCAAGGAACGGTATTACGTCGCTACCAAGGTTCTCCACACCCATTTGGGAGCACAGTTGAAGGTGATGGAGTCAATTTTTCTCTTTACAGCAGCAGTGCAACCAGCGTTCAACTGCTGATCTTCGAAAAACCTGATGACCTCGAACCATGTCGAGTCGTTGAACTCGACAGCGGTCCCAACCGAAGTTTCAACATTTGGCACACCTTTATCGAAGGTGTCAAACCCGGGATGGGATATGCATACCGCGTTGATGGCCCCAGGGAGCCATGGAACGGACATCGGTTTAATCCAGAAAAGGTTCTTGTAGACCCTTATGCCAAAGGTAACTGCCTGAATCTTTGGGATCGAGGCGCAGCGTGCGTCCCTGGAGACAACCTGCACAAGAGCATGCGTAGCGTTGTTGTCGATACGTCGACATATGACTGGGAAGGGGATCAACCCCTCAAACTTCCCATGTCGGAAACCATTGTCTACGAGATGCATGTAGGGGGATTTACAAAAAGCCCCACAAGTGGAGTGAAGAATCCAGGAACATACCTGGGCCTAATCGAGAAAATCCCATATCTCAAACAGCTGGGGATCACGGCAGTTGAATTGCTACCAATCTGCAGCTTTGACCACACCGATGTCACCAAAGTGCACGAAGGTCGCCCCTTAGTTAATTACTGGGGTTACAGCACAATGGGATACTTTGCACCGCATCAAGGTTATTGCGTCAGCGAAGACACCAGTCAACACATCAATGAGTTTCGCGACATGGTGAAAGCCCTGCACAAAGCAGGGATCGAGGTCATCCTCGATGTGGTCTACAACCACACAGACGAAGGCAATCACCAAGGGCCAACATTCAGCTTCAAAGGAATTGATAATTCCTCCTATTACTACCTGACCGGGACTAACGGAAGTCGTGAATTTTATTACGACTACACCGGCTGTGGAAACACCTTTAACTGCAACCATCCTGTAGGCGAAAAACTGATTATTGATTCGTTGCGCTTTTGGGTCGAGGAGATGCACGTCGATGGATTCAGATTCGACGAAGGATCAGTGCTCAGTCGTGGTGAAGACGGCGCACCGCTGGAACATCCCCCTGTGATCTGGTCGATCGAACTGGACGACCTGCTTGGCCAATCAAAGGTCATCGCAGAAGCGTGGGATGCAGCAGGTTTGTATCAAATCGGCGGTTTCCCCGGTGCACGTTGGGCGGAATGGAATGGGAAATACAGAGACTGCATTCGCAATTTCATCAAAGGCGAACCAGGGATCATCGGTGAAGTCGCAGGACGCATCACCGGAAGCGCCGACCTCTATCAGGACCGACATCACGAACCAACGAACAGTGTCAACTTCATCACCGCTCACGATGGATTCACGTTGTATGACCTAACCGCTTACAACGAAAAACATAATTGGGCAAATGGTGAAGGAAACAATGATGGAATTGACGATAACTGCAGCTGGAACTGCGGAGCAGAAGGAGAAACCGACGATCAATGGATCAACGATCTGCGTAAACGACAGGTCAAAAACTTTGCAACCATTCACATGCTGTCCATGGGAGTTCCCATGATGGTTGCGGGTGATGAATTCATGCGTAGCCAAGGTGGCAATAATAATACTTATTGCCATGACAACGAACTAAACTGGTTCAATTGGGATCAAATTAAATCATCAGACAGCAAAGAGATGATTCGCTTCTGGTCGATGATGATGGAGAAAAGAAAAAGATTCATCGACCACTTTAAGGGACGTTATTTCACAGGCGCGGTGAACAAGTTTGGCTTATACGATGTTGCATGGCACGGCACAAAGTTAAACCAACCTGGATGGAATGACCCTGACGCGCGATGTCTCGGAATGACACTTGGTGACACAGCAGAAGACACAGATCAAACAGGCAATATTCATGTCATGTTCAATATGTACTGGGATGGCGTCGAATTCGAAATACCGGAGGTACCAGGGTTGAGCTGGTATCGAGTGATCGATACTTCCCTGCCCTCTCCCAGCGACATCGCCTCAATCGAAGAACAAGTTGCTATCAATGAAAATCGCTATGTAGTAACAGGTCGCAGCATTGTTGTCCTCACATCGAGAACAACAAGCTGAAACATACGCCTACTCACAAACCAAAACCAATTATCCAAAAAAAATGACCACACAGAATCAACTCAATTTCCCCTTTTCTGATCTCATTGCAGGATACATTCGCAAGGTTTCATACCCCGAGGTATTTGACTGCAAAGGAATGATCGAACTGGAAACATCCGACGGCAGGATGTACACAGTCAAAGTAACTGATGCCTGTTACGCAGAACTAGTCCGCAATCTTGGCGAGCCTTTCCAGGTTGCACCAGACATTCAGCAAATTCTGGTCGAAGACCGCTTTATTCATGTCTATGGATTGTTTTATCCCGAGAAGGATAGTCTTAAATTCGAAGCAAAACATATGCTTCTGTTTGGACGGGGCAAGGAAGACTTACGTTTCGAAGATCAGAACTGGTGGATACACCAGATTCAACAACTTCTCAACTTCTACCTTGAAGCACAATTCAAGGTAGCTGAAGGCGAGGCAATTGATTTCAAAAAATTCCGCACAGATCTAAGTGCTGAGGGTGAGAAACAAGATGGTGTTCAGAACCTGGATACGATTTCGCGACTGGTATACGGCTTCGCGACGGCCTACATGGTGACCGGCGACGATCGTGCCCTGGAGGCGGCGGTGAACGGAACGGAATACATGCAACGTCATTTCCGCCACCAGAATAAGAGTGAAGGA
>NYUU01000028.1 GCA_002684175.1 Synechococcus sp. CPC35 | reverse complement strand
CCATCAAGATGTCGATCCAGACAGTTGAAGGAGAGATTTGTGGTGCCGCCTTCAAACCAGCGGGCGAAGGGAGGTTCAGACCAGTCCAGCACCGTGTGAAAGGGCTCGAACCAATGCAGCTCCCGACGAGCCGCATCACCCCAGAAACGGTCGGGATCGGTCCGGGCTGCCTCCGCCAGGTTCCTGTAGGCCGCCAGGCTTCCGATACGAGCCTTGGCCGCCATTGCTTCGGGCGGATCAAAGACGCGCTGTTCCTGAAGAACACTTTCGATCGTCGTGTTGGAGTCAGTCACTGCAGGGGGGTCGCACAACACCTCGGTCGAAGGGTAGGAACGCTGAAGCAGGACACCACATTCGCGGTCAACAGCTCAATCAACTGTGACGGCAGCTCAAATGAATGAGAGTGGATGAGGTGTTCTACCGATGCATCTCCATCGAAATGGAAACAGAGTGAAAATGGATGTCGGAGATCAACGAATGACTGAAATCAGACTTTGGGTAGCGTCTCTGCTGGAAAATGCTTTGATCAAAATCTTCCTCAACCTCACACTCTGGCCACTGAAACTGATCTACAGGCAACCAGAACCGACATGGCCTGCCTGGTTCGCAAACAGGAAGCTCTGTCAGTTGGATCAGCGCTACTGCTGATGAGCCTCAGGGCTGATCCAAATCGAGATCAGGTTTGATGTGATGAGACAGCGGCTTCAAGGCGTTGAAGCCTTTCCTCACGAGGCCCCCATAGCTCGAGCAGAGCTGGACCACCAGTCCGTGGCATCACATCAAAACGTTGATCACGATAAATTTGTTTGAAAACAGCATCCACCTCATCTCGATAAGCGATATCGATCGGACGTATCCCATCATCCTCCATCTCAATGGGCCACTGTTCACTGATTGGAATGAAAACAATCAAATCAAGATTCGCCAGAGAATCACGAGCAGATTGAACCATCATTTTTACAAACTCGTCATCGATATCTGTTGTGGCGTGATCCGCTGTGTATTGAGAATAAGCGATGTAATCGACTGGCGAACGGTCAAAGATCACGTTGGACGTTGATTCTGCATAGGCATTGACACGACTGATGCTGTAAAAAAGTTGAATTCCGTTATGCAATCGATTTGATTCCTGCCGAAAACGGATGTCATATCCCTGGCCAGCAAGGCTTCGATAGGGTTCTTCTTCACGCTTGTAAGACGGATGAGCAGCTATCCAGTCTTTAACAAATGTACTTTTACCAAGAGAGTGACTTCCCGAAACAGCGATGCGCATATCAATAAATTGATGTACCACGAATATAACGAACTGGTTGAAGGGAAACATTGATATCAAGGATCGACTGAGTGCGTTCTCCGGCAATCAAAACAGGAACATTAAAAATCCCATGAAAACTTCGAGCTCTTATTCATTCAAAACATCACAGGAAAAACAGCCCTCCATGCATCGCATCGTGGAGACGGGCTGGCGACATCCATAAATCACGTCAAAATACAGCATCTGATCGCCATTAATGCTTTACATAATGCGAAACGCTATCCCAGGCTATGGGGTATTCAAGCGAAAAAATCGAATGCCAAAGCGGCTGTTGGCCATGGTTCACTCATTGTTCGGAATCATGGCTTCTTTTGCCCTATTTTTCGCCAGTTTTCCTGCCTTAACCAATGCAGAAACGGTCGAATACAACATCGTTACAGATGAGTTTTACGGCTTAAACGCAGAACGAATTCTGCTGATTTCCACCCCGGATGTTGCAGACAAAAGAGTCAAGGTTGTCGGTCGTTGCAAAGGCCGCGGCGCCACAGATCTTTATCTTGAGGATGACCCAACCAATGCAAGGGAAACTTGGTTTGTCGTGTCCAGCAGCAGTGATCTCGAGCCTGATCTCACCATTTGCCTTTCTGGAAATGCCCCCAGCTGGTTTGAGAAAGTGGCGCATCCCTATGGCTGAGGCATAAAAAAGGCAGGGATCTCACCCCCTGCCCTGAGACGTCTTCTTCTCTCTCGGCTGTTGATCCCAGTGAGAAGCTCGTGAATGGTAATGACCGGACAGCACCACTGTGGGTCCGCTGTGGGGTGGACCTGGCTTAAACAATCAGGCCAGCCGCGAGGCATTCAGAATGATGCGACGCCTTTGGCTGATCAACGACCACGAAACGCTTGACTGACGGCCATGGGACCCAAGCCTGCTGCCTGCCTGTTCGATCTTGACGGACTGCTGCTCGACACCGAGCCTCTGCACGGACGGGGTTGGTCGCAGGCGGCCAATCATTTCGGAGCTGAACTGAGCCAGGCACAACTCATGCAGCTGAGGGGACGCCGCCGCAGGGACTGTGCAGCGATGGTTGACCAATGGTTGCCAAACCCCGTCGGCGTTGATGCGGTGCTGTCCATTCAGCAGCCGATTGTTAAAGCGCTTCTTCCCTTTGCCCAGGCCATGCCCTGGGCTCCGCAGCTCGTTGAACACTGTGCAACCGTTGGACTTCCGATGGCTTTGGTCACCAGCAGCAGCAGGGAGGCTGTTCAGAGAAAAATCGAACCACACCCCTGGTTCAACCACATCGAAGAGCGGGTATACGGGGACGATCCGCAACTGCCTGCAGGCAAACCCAACCCCGCTCCATTCCTCCTCGCCGCAGAGCGACTGAGGGTGACAGCAACACAATGCTGGGCCATGGAGGATTCAGAAGCCGGTACCGCTTCAGCGCTTGCGGCGGGATGTTTCGTCTGGAGGCTCTGTTCAGATGCCAAAACGACTGGATCAACCACAAATCCAAAATCAGTGATCAATCTCGGGATTGTGCTGAAGACGTTGATCAGTACAGACGGCTGAGTACGAAATCAGGAAGCTCCATCAAGGCTCTGCGGTAAGAGGATTCCGGCAGCCAGGCAATCGAGTCGCGGGATTCTCTGGCAAAGGTTTCAGCCAGTTGTCGCGAACGAGGGATGGCCTGNGANGANCGCACCAGGGAGAGGGCTTGTTCAAGATCCCCCGGTTCNCTGAGNTCCCGGTCGATCAAAGCCCGCAGAGCATCATGCTCTTCAAGTGCGTAAAACGTNGGNGCTGTCAGNTANCCNCTCGCCAGATCGCTGGCGGANGGTTTGCCGAGCTGCTGGTCGCTTCCGGTGAAATCGAGNATGTCNTCAACGACCTGAAAGGCCAGACCAAGCTGACGNCCGAACTGATACAACCCATCAAGNTGCTCGGCAGTGCAGCCACTCAACACACCCGCAGCTCTGACACTGTTGGCGATCAGCGAGGCGGTCTTGCAGTAACTCTTCTCCAGATAGGTCTCGAAGGATTGGGCCGTGTCAAAGCGATAAAGCCCCTGTTTCACTTCCCCGTCCGCCAGGTCCATGATCACCCTGCTGAGCAGCTTGACCACCTCAAGATCATCGAGATTGGCCAGGTGCCAGCTGGCCTGGGCGAACAGAAAATCACCGGCGAGAACGGCAACTCTCGAGTCGAAACGACTGTGGACCGTATCGACACCGCGTCGAGTGGAGGCCTCATCGACAACGTCATCGTGAACCAACGATGCGGTGTGAATCATTTCCGTGATCTCAGCCAGCCTGCGATGTCGGGGCGTGAGCTCACCGTCAGGTGCCAGGCCGCGGGACATCAGCAGAACGATGCCTGGACGAAGTCGTTTGCCACCCGCACTGAACAGGTGCTCAGCTGCGGCCTGAAGGATCGGATGTCCTGCTCCAATGAGACTCCGCAGGTCACCGAGCAGGGTCTCGAGATCGTCCTCGACCGGTTGAAGCAGCTCGGTGAACGTGATCATGGAACCTCTCGGCGGAGCGATCCTAGTGGCCTCCTCTTCAGGTTTGCAGGAGCTGAAGACTGACAACCGGCCGCTCTCCCAGCCAAGGGGTGGCTCGTTCAGCGAACCCGTCCGGGTCTGCCGTTACACAGAAGCGGCAACCCTCAAGATTCAGGCGTTCACAGTGATGGGATTGCGGCGGACCGAGCACGGCATCAAGTTGCCTTGCCACGCCGATGGCGGGATCGATCAATTGCACGGAATCAGGAAGCAGTTGGCGAAGCAACGGACCCAGCAAGGGGTAATGGGTACAGCCGAGAACGATCGATTCCACCGAAGCATCGATCAATGGCTCGAGATAGGCCTGCGCAGCGCGCCTCAGGTCGTCGCTGTGAAGGTCTCCGGCCTCAATCAGGGGAACAAAGGCTGGACAGGCCTGTTCCACGACGACTGACCCNGGATGAAGNGCTTCGATGCTGGCGCGGTAGGCGGAGGAGTCGANGGTGGCGGGTGTNGCAAGAACNCCNACCCGACGGGTCTTCACCATGGCGGCCGCAGCACCGATCAGNCCGATCACCGGAACNCCTGCCTGGCCTTCTGCCACATCTCTGGCNAGCGCATTGGNGGTGTTGCAGGCCATCGCCACNGTGGACACCTGCTGCGATCGCAGCCAGGCNACAACCTGTGCGGCGATCAGGCGNATTTCATCAGCCGGCCNGTTTCCNTAGGGAACCCTTGCCGTATCCCCGAGGTANACGCAGCGAACNGGTCCATGACGTTCAAGGACGCGGCGGAGCACTGTCAATCCACCGACGCCACTGTCAAACATTCCGAGAAGTGGCTTCATCGGACCTCCTGTTTGAGGTANTTCAGGATCCCNGTGGCCAGTGCCAGAGCCANNCGACGACGGTGATCNGCCCGNGCAAGACGCGGTGCATCAATCTGCCCGGTGACNAAGCCCATCTCCACNAGNGCNGACGGCATTGTGGTGCGACGNATCACAAAGAAACGACCGCGACGGACCCCNCGGTCCGGAGTCCCCGGTGAAACGTTCATCATTTGACGCTGCAGNTAGGCGGCCAACCGGGCGGAACGCGGATCNGAGAAAAAGAAGGTNTCGATGCCGTTCACATCGGGACGNTTCATGCTCAGNGCGTTGGCNTGNATGCTGANGAATGCATTGGCACCGGAACGGTTGGCAAGGGAAACCCGTGGNGGCAGATCCACATCGACCTCGCTGGTCCGCGTCAGACGCACATCCACTCCACGGGCCCGAAGCAACGCTGCCACCTGAAGCGAGACNTCAAGCACCACATTGGTTTCACGNAGGCCACGGATTCCAACGGCACCAGGATCAGGACCACCATGNCCCGGGTCGATCACCACGCGGTANCGATTGCNGGGNACCGTTGGTAAACCNGAAGGATCAACAGGCGTTNTGGACGGGCGGAANCCAGGTGTNGGCNTCCAGGCCCTGGCGCGACCACTGAGGTCTCCTTCACCGATGTCATCGAGTCCCTTGGTTGGAAGCCCTGTGAAGGTCATCTCCCAGCGATCCGGAGCNGTGCCNCNCAGGCGAAGCCCCTCGGGATCGAGATCNATCCCTGGACGGAACTCAACCACAAGCCTNGTGGCTCCTGGTCTGGGCTTGCCCAGACGGATCTCCTTGACCGCNCCGCGGCCGGACAGGCGGCGGGGAAAACGCAGTTCACCAGGGAAATCAATCCAGATGCGGGTCCCTCTGCCGTCACTGGCAGCCTGAAAAAAGGCCTGAAGGCGAGCATTTCTGCTGGTNCGCAATTGCAGCACGCCTTTTTCAGTCAGAGCCCAGGCCGCCAGNGCGCTGGCNGCGCGAGCCGGCANGGAGACNGCNAGCAGAGGCANCTGNAGGGCTGCTGCCAGAAGCANGGCAANGCGGCGGGATNTCGCCGTGGACATAGCCGTCAGAACANTGCTGTCTGGCGATGCCGNAGGCTCGGCATCTGCCCGCGAACCTGGGCGAGATGCTCCCTGTTCACCGGGGCGATTGCNGCGCCGATCTGCACTCCTGCATCNGCAAGAACNGTGCCCCATGGGTCAATCACCATGGCGTGACCNTGGGTGTTGCGACGGCCGTANTGGAGCCCGGTCTGAGCAGGAGCAANGACATAGGCCGTGTTTTCGATCGCCCTGGCCTGAAGCAGCACCTGCCAGTGGTCCTTTCCAGTGAANGCTGTGAATGCTGCAGGAATCATCAACAGGTCGGCACCNGCNCCGATGAGATGGCGATACAGCTCAGGGAAGCGCACGTCGTAACAGATGGACAGCCCCACCCNGCACAATCCCGGCACCTCAACCACGGGAGGAAGCTCAGATCCNGCATTGATCGTGGCCGATTCCCGGTATGTATTGCCGTCCGGAAGATCGACATCGAAGAGNTGAACCTTGTCGTANCGNGCCAGAAGCTGCCCATCGCGGTCCACCAGTTCNGCGCGGTTGAGCGTTCTTGAGCCATCCCCTACAGGAACCGGAAAGCCGCCTCCGAGAAGAGCAACCTGATANCGCCTGGACATCGTCACCAGAAAGCGGCTGCACTTCTCCGCGAGGGANGGAGCNAGCTCNAGGCGTTGAACGTCTTCTCCCATGAAGGCGAAGTTCTCTGGCAGGCCCACCANCTCAGCTCCNCGGAGAGCAGCGAGNTGGATCTGTTCCTCGGCAGCGTTGAAATTTTTTTCCGGATCCTGNCTGCTCGTGAGCTGAACGGCAGCCGCCAGAAAATCGCTCACGANTTCACGACCGTGGGTACGCCGCGGGACTGTACGAGCGACTCAGTCAGCTCGGAGNACGCCTGTTTCATCCTGTGTTGGAACAACACTCAGTTGATCAAGACCAGCACAGCAGCGGAAATCAGCATCGTGATCACCAATCCCGATCAGTCTCTGGCCATGGGTGGCGATTCGCAGACAGGCTTCCGGATCATGCTTCCACTGCCTCCAGAGAGCGACGGCAGCTGCCGTTTCATCGTTTTCTGACCGT
>NYUU01000027.1 GCA_002684175.1 Synechococcus sp. CPC35 | reverse complement strand
CTCAAGCTGACTGTGCTCTTGATCACAGATGAAAATTACGGCTCCGGGTGACCCTCCGTCAAGACAGCCTTNCCCCATTCGAGACCCTGGCCNTGCCAGATNGGAACGGTGAATGTGAAACAGGCCCCTTCACCAGGCTCGGAGACCACCCAGATCCGTCCTCCATGGACTTCAACGATGCGCCTGCAAACNGAGAGCCCNACACCGAANCCTGTCGTNCGGTCNGANGTCTGNGGTAANCGCACCCGATCGAGGAAAATCCGCTGCTGCTCTGCTTTGGGAATCCCCGGTCCGCTGTCNCAAACGCTCACCTCGACCCTNTGGNTGGTGCGATGNAGCATGGTCAGGGCGATATGTCCGCCATTGCCGGTGTATTTCAGGGCATTTTCCAGCAGNTTNAGNAGCACCTGTCGCATGCGTCGCTGATCGGCGAAAACCTTGGGCAGATCGCTGGGGATGTCGGTTCGAATTTCAACGTTGCGACCCAGCCANAGCTTNTCGAGTTCAAGAATCACCTCNGCNGAGACGCTGGCNAGATCAAGGCGCTGCGGGTTGAACAGGGTTTCCCAGCGNGTNGTTCCCACNTCCAGNAGATCCTTCGAGAGCGCNTCCATCTCTTCCAGCCGCCGNGTGACGACGTCCTGAAANCGATCCATGTCGATCTGTCCNAGCCGTTGACTCTGCAGCGCGAGTGCNGCNGCNGTGAGTGGNGTGCGCAGTTCATGGGCNACCATCCGCAACAGCCTTTCCTGGGCATGGATGCGGTCGATCAGCGTTTCATTCTCCTGGCGCAGCACCAGCAGCTGATCCTCCAGCTGNAGTTCTCTCTGNGTGCGGCTTCCATCGAGCTCNGTGGGTCTGAGGCTCAACCCCANACCACTNACGACNCCGTCCTGNTTCCAGCGNGGNACCCATCCCTTGAGNTGCTGNAGGATGTTGCTTCCGGCGAAGACCTGTTTNGGNGTTGGTGCCAGCTTGATCAGNGCNGGNGTNACCACAAGGCGATGAAGCTCAAGCAGTTCCGGTTGCTGNGAGGGGTCTGCGACGGCGAGGGTGACTTCGAAGCCGACGTCCTCCCGTTCGAGGTACTGNACAAGNGATCGAAGATCNTGACCCGAAAGGTGATGACGGGCGGCCACNAGCAGCAGTTTCAGCTGCTGACGAGCCTCGGAACCGTCATCGACCACGCTGCATCNGACCTTCAAAACCGANGCTCACCTTATGGGTTTTTGATGCGGNCGCCATCGGGGCTAAAAAGAATNNGTNNTTCCNTTTGCGTGCANGGCGCGGGCCATGTCGCTTTTNTCTGCGCAAAACCGCGTNCCACTGACGTCGGTNGGATCCAATCAGATGTCTCCATCGATNCAGGTGGACAGCAACCTGCGNCGCTGGTTCGGNCGCAATCTGGGCATCTGGCGTTCGCGCCGTCAGTACACCTTCAGTGACGATCAGGTTCTGCACCTGGANATGAATCTGAAGATGGAAGCCTTNGCNGAACCTGAGGCTGGNGAGAGCCGNTATCGCTTCAGNTGGTGGTCGGAACAGNAGGATCAGCATTCCGATGCNTTCTTCGTTCGCAAGCCCTGGTACGAACGCAANGGCGTGATGGAAGCNACCCTCTGGGGCCATCAACTCAAGCGNACNCGTGGCTANCTCAACACTGACCCCGTNCGCACCCGGGTGCGNCAGGTNGATGAGCATGAGGTGATCCTCGAATCGCACTATCAGCANTGGGACATCCTTGANCACATNCGTCTNGTCGACCAGGATCGCTATCGATACCGAGCGATNTACAGCTGGGAGAANGGAGANCTGGCGATNGTGGAGCACCATCATGAGAANCGCCTTTCNGATCCANTGCCTCTGATCCAGGAGGCNGGACCGGACCAGTGATTCAGAAAAATCTCTTTAGATGAGTGAAGATGGNNGGGATTTATGGTCTCGCNNCGTTGAANCTTCGCCACAAACTTCTGGGAGTGCTGGCGGTGCCGGCANTCNTCGCCCCGTTCAGCCTGTTCGGTTCAGANGCGCNCGCCCAGCAGGCCACAACACCTGCAACAAATAGCGATATCGCNATCTACCAGGCCATGGGCACCTCGTTTTTCTGTATGGCTGCTCTCGATGGTGTCGATTTNCCCAAGGCANTGGGTATTTCNGCCAGNACATACGCTCAGGCNCTNAAGGGNCGCCATGGNGGCAAGGTTGCGGCTCTGAAGGGCAAGACNCTCAGNGACAAGGAGATGTTCGCTGCTGCTGAACAGCAGGTTCTGCTTCGGGCCATGAATGCCTGTCCTAAAGCAATCCCTGCTGATGTTCAGGCCAAGGTCAAGAATGCACTGAAGAAGCGCGATTCGCAGTGATTCCTCGGGCTTGATGCCTTGGGCGTGATGGCTCCGGTCTCGTCACTCCGATGACCAGTCCGTCAGGATCAGTTCAATTCAACGGTTGTCATCAGCATGGCTGCTGCTCCGGTCCGGCTTTCGAACTACACGCCCTGGCCTTTTGCTCTTCCGAATGTCTTTCTGGATGTTCGGATCTGGGATGACCATGTCACCGTCACCAGCCAGATGGAGCTGGTTCCACTCGAGTCAGGTTTGTCCCTGACTCTCAAGGGTGTGGACATGATCGTTGAGTCTGTTGTTGTTGATGGAGTCTCCCTTCCGGATTCCTCCTGGAGTCATTCCGATGGGGAGTTGTCCATACCGACAACTCCAGATCAGCCGTTTGTGCTCAGCACAACGTCTCGGATCGACCCTTACAACAACAGTTCCCTGGAAGGCCTCTACGCCAGCAGTGGTCTGTTGAGCACGCAGTGTGAAGCCGAGGGTTTTCGGCATATCACTCCCCATCCCGACCGTCCGGATGTGCTTAGTCGCTGGACAGTCAGGATTGAGGCCCCACTCATCAGCTGCCCGGTATTGCTCAGCAATGGCAATGCCATCGGAGAAGAGACCCTTGCCAACGATCGTCACGCGGTGACCTGGGAAGATCCGATTCCCAAACCCTCTTACTTGTTTGCACTTGTGGCAGGTGATCTGAGGGAAGTTCGCGATAGCTTCACCACAGCTTCCGGGCGGGATGTCACATTGCGACTGCATGTGGAGGCTGGAGATGAGCCTTTCACAGGCCACGCCATGGAGTCACTGAAAAGGGCGATGGTATGGGATGAAGCCGTTTACAACCTCGAATACGACCTCGACGAGTTCAATATCGTCGCTGTACGTCATTTCAATATGGGCGCGATGGAAAATAAAAGCTTGAACATCTTTAACTCAAAGCTTGTTCTCGCTGATGCGGAAACGGCAACGGATGGAGAGCTTGAAAGAATTGAAAGCGTCATTGCCCATGAATATTTTCACAACTGGAGTGGTAACCGGATCACCTGTAGAGATTGGTTCCAGTTATCGCTCAAAGAAGGCCTGACAGTATTTCGTGACCAGAGTTTCACTGCTGATCTGCACTCTGCAGCAGTGAAAAGGATTGAAGATGTCGCCATGCTGCGCAACACGCAATTCAGGGAAGATGCGGGGCCGACAGCACATCCGGTCAAGCCATCTGAGTATCAGGCGATCGATAATTTTTACACCACTACGATCTACGAAAAGGGTGCGGAACTGATCCGGATGCTGCATACCCTTCTCGGTGCTGAGCGGTTCATGCAGGGGATGGCGACCTACGTGAGTCGTTTCGATGGAACGGCAGCGACCACAGAGGATTTTGTCCAATCGATTGTGGATGGAGCCAGCGCCGATGGAACACCGCTCGGGTTTGACCCGGAGCGGTTCAGGCGTTGGTACCACCAGGCCGGAACTCCAGAGTTGACGGTGAAACGCCACTGGGATCAGGCCAGTGGGCAGTTGACGCTCGATCTCAATCAGATGACTCCACCGACTCCCGGGCAGGAGCAGAAGCAACCCCTAGTGCTGCCGATCGCCATGGCTCTGATCGGTGAAGAGGGGCGTATCGGCGAGGAGCAGATGCTGGTGATGGAAGACACGTCGGCTTCGGTCACGCTTCAGGGGGAGATCGGCGGCAGCGAACCGGCCCTGTCTCTGCTGCGTCGTTTCTCCGCTCCCTTGACGGTCTGCATGGAGCAGTCCCTGGATGAGTGTCTGCAATTGCTGGCTGCCGACGATGATTCCTTCTCTCGCTGGGATGCTGCGCAACGGCTGACTCGTCAGGTGCTGCTGGCGCGGGCTGAGGCACAGCCGAATGCGGTTGTGGAATCAGCCCTGATCAAGGCATTGGCAGCGCGTATCGAAGCCTGCGGCGAGCAGGGTGGCGTTGATCTGGCAATCCTGCTGGCTCTGCCGGGGCTGGCCGAACTTGAAGCTCTGCAGACCCCTGTGGATCCGCCGGCTTTGTATCAGGCCACCCGTGAGTGGATCACGGAACTGGGGCATCAGCTGCAGCAACAGCTCCGAGTTCTGCTGGAGGCCTCCAGGTCGGACTGGTCCAAAGCCTGGCCTGCGGGCCAGGGTGGTCGTGCTCTGACGGGCATGGCCTGGAGCTGGCTTGCCGCTGCTGGGGACGGGGAGGCGAAACGTGAGGCTCTCTCGGCCGTTTCAGGGCCTTCCATGACCCTGGCCAGAGCAGCTTTGCGGGCCCTGCAGCCCCTCGATACTCCCGAGCGAGATCAGGCTCTTGACTGCTTTTACGACCGTTGGCAGAACAAGCCGGTGATTCTTGATGCCTGGTTTGCGATGGAGGCATCCGCTCCCAGGAAGGATGGCCTGGAGCGAGTGCAGCAACTGCTGGCTCATCCCCGCTTCGATCCGCTGGCACCGAATTCGCTTCGCGCGGTGCTCGGTGGTTTCACGGCCAATGTGCCTGTTTTTCATGCCATCGACGGCAGTGGCTACCGCTTCATGGCCGACCAGATCGCTGATGTGGATACCCGCAATCCAATCACGGCCTCCCGTATGGCCAAGGTGTTCACCCGGTGCAACAGCTATGGGCCTGAACGGCAGAAGGTGATGCGGGAGGCGATCGAACGGCTTGCGGCGAAGCCGCTTTCAGCCAACACCACTGAGGTGGTGGATCTTCTCAGGCCGTGAACAGCACGATCACAATCACAATCACCACTAGCAACAGCAACCATCGCCAGCGATTGGTGTTGTTGCGGCCGTAACTGCTACCGCGACGCCCTGACGCCATGCGACTGCCTCCGCTTCCAGCTGGCAGTCCGCAGTTCTGGCAGATCAGACGCCCGGCCAGGGAGCGGTCTGCGAGAAACCGCCTGCTACCGCAGTTTCGACAGACACCTGGGGCCATCAGTCCCGATTCAGCTTCGGCTCCAACATGATCACAGAGTTCATCAGGATTGTTCAATCATGCTGTGGAATCGACTTTTTTGGTCGATTGATCCAGATGGGTTGAAGACAACAGATGGATGGGGCAGGAAAGCGTTTTGCTTGAAATAAATCGAAGAATGATTCAAAGGTTTTGATTAATTCTGAAGGCAGCTTGGTTGTGCGGTCTACCCCTGTTTCGCCTTCAAAGATATAGTCTAGACATCAATATAACTTTTTGATTTCAGGTTTATCCGAGATTTTGCGACATTATTGTGCTTTTTTCTTGCTGAAGAAATGATGGCAGCCAGCTAATTGAGAGCGATGATCAATTGCATCAGCTGGCCCAATTGATGATGATTCTCGACAGCAAATTGCGCCAGTTGATGATGATTC
>NYUU01000026.1 GCA_002684175.1 Synechococcus sp. CPC35 | reverse complement strand
TTCTCCAGGGAAAGTCACCAGATAACCACGAGCACCACCGAGGACCTCTGGCCTTTCAACATTGCGCTGAAGAATAAACCCATCTTCTTTCAGTATCGCCATCGCCAAATCGTGAGGTGTTTGATTTTTTGCAATGGCAATTCGTTTTAAACGATCTCCAAGCATAGTCGAAGCTTTCTTTGTATCATACTAGAAACCCTCAATAAGCTTTGCCTTACAGCGATATTATATTTTAAGAATTTAAATTACAAGCAGGCACAACATTTAAAACACCAGAACAATGCAGTTCGTCCGTGCAGGTTTATTTACAATTAACGTCCATCTCTCTTGCCACATTTCACAAGAAACTGCGCTTCAGGCCTTCCTAACCCAAGAAGACTCCCAGGATCGCAAGACTGATCTACATGGCACTAAATATTCAATTCTTTTGAAGACTAATTCGACTAAAAAATAGCCACTCTCCGGTATACAGCTTATTGCGAAATTTTCGCTTCTTACTTTGATTTATTTACTTGAGATTGAAATCATTAGGCTATTTCTGGATCCTGAAAGATTCAAAAGCACTGGAGCTTCAGCTCATGAGGGGTCAGTCAATGGACGCAGAGTGGCAGCGAAAGACCAGCTCCCATCATCGTGCTTTTCAGCGACGATGTAATGCTCACTTTCAATGGCCTTCCCATCGGCACAAAAGGTGGCAAGACGCAGCGGATGATTGAGAACCTTGGATAATTCCGTGAGCTGAAATCGCGCGAAGCCTGCATGGTGTGAATCGCGAAAGCTGGGAGGCAAGATCAGGGCAAGAGACTGGCCGATGAGATCTTTGTCCGTCCATCCGTAAACCGTGCGGAAACTGGCGTTGATCTCACGAACGATTCCTTCTGAATCAGCACGAACAAATGGAAGATCCTGCTGCTTTCGCAGATCGCTGATCTGATCTGCAGGGCTGATTCCAGTAGGCATCATGACATCCATCCCGATTGATGCAATCTAGGAACCAGTTCAGCAGGATTANCCATCAGACNTAANNTTCATGNAGGTTTGATGGGCTTGATGTCCTCGGATTCCACACCCCGTCTGCGCGTCCTGGTCGTGGATGATGAACAGGGACTAACAGATCTGNTGCGCCTNGAGCTCGACGTTGAGGGATATGACGTCGACGTGGCNTCGGATGGAGCCTCCGGCCTGATCCGCAGCAGGACNGAACCATCCCCTGACATGATCATCCTTGACTGGAATCTNCCTGATTTCAGTGGGATTGANATCTGTCAGCGCATGCGTTCCGGAGGNGTGACAACCCCAATCCTGATGCTCACGGGACACGACGAAATCACNGACNGAGTGAAGGCACTGGATGCNGGAGTTGACGACTATCTGATCAAGCCCTTCTCCATCGACGAGCTGATGGCAAGACTGAGGGCGATGCATCGCCGTGTAGANGTTTTCTCCGGAAGCAGATCAGCCGAAGATCGCTCNGAAAACCTGCTTGTTGCNGACCTTTCACTGAACACCCGGACCCGNGACGTANGNAGGGGAGAGCGCTCAATTCACCTCTCGGTCAAGGAGTACGACCTGCTGAATTTCCTCATGCGTGGTGCGGGCAGGGTGNTGGAACGCAANGAGATCATGCGCGGAGTCTGGGGAGAGAACTTCTTCGGCGACGACAACCTNCTNGATGTCTACATCCGCTATCTGCGTCAGAAGATTGAGGGCTCCGGTGATCCCCCCCTGATTCACACGGTGCGCGGTGTGGGNTTCATCCTGCGGGAACAGTCGGGCTGAGCGATCCNGGACGACGGAGGCTGCTCAGAANCTGACCCACCAGCTGAGAGATGGGATCGTCATCAGGTTNGAGAATTCGGCCNAGATCAAGTTCACCNGGNTCCATCGCCTGCCAGCCAGCATTGGAAGGCGTTCGCAATTCGAAATGCAGATGGGGCCCTGTGCTGAGCCCCGTGCTTCCCACCCNNCCGATCACNTCNCCCTGCCTGACACGCTGNCCGGATTTNACATAGATCTCCGATAGATGTCCNTAGAGAGTTCTCCGGAGGGGNCTGGAATGTTCCACNTCCACCGCGATTCCATACCCACCGGCCAAGCCGCTNCTCACNACNGTCCCCGAAAGNGCTGCAACCACTGGTGTTCCCTCGGGTGCCGCAAGATCACGCCCGGCATGCATCAGCCAACTACCGAGCACAGGATGCAGCCNCCAGCCGAANTTGCTGCTGGTGAAGGCCTGACCGATCACAGGAAACAGCAGTTGACGGTCTCCATTCCCCAGCAGTGACTGAGGTCTTGGCGTAACTGCAAAAACCGATTCCAACCGGAAACCACCTCCGCCACCGGCNAGAAGNGCCGCAACCGGCACNTGAAGAGGCTGGGTCCGACGCCTTGNTGGGACCAGGNTCACGGTGGGTGAACGCCTNTNNACACCGCGACGCCNGGTCATCCCNGTACGGCACTCCAGCTTCGAAAGAACTCCTGTACGGCANGCATTTTCAAGCCCGGCGGAAGCCGGTATNGGCAGAGCTCCTGAACCGTCTTCGAGGAGACGTCGCTCCTGGGGAGTGATCACCCGCTGANGCTCNAGATCCTCCAGCGACCGATCGAAGCCACTNCCCGGNACAGGNNCTTCAGAGGATGCAGGCAGGCTGAGNACCCAGACCAGAGGTATNCAGCGCAACACCTGAACCANTGCAANNCATCNGNATCATATGGAACTCNTTGATGTCAGACAGGGGAGGGATCCTGATCNGTTCATGGCCAGCGTCGCCAGGTTTCGCAGCTTGCCCCGTNCTGAACCTCCANAGCACCGTCCGNGCCNAGACCAGTGATCCGCCAGATNCGGCCGTCCCTGGGATTCCTGATCCGATCAGCCCAGAGCANACGNTCGAGATCCGGAAGACACCAGCTTCCGTCGCCTCCAGCNTCCATACAGCGATCCAGGGCGAGCAGAACCTCACGTCCCCACTGGCAGGGATCAGCNGCTCCCTGACCAGGCAGATGATGCANTGACACCCCTCCCTCCGGNACTCGATTGCGCACGTTGAGACCAACNCCGACNCGCATCAGGCGCACNGTCGTCCCCCTTTGCACAACNCCAGGCAGCAGNCCGGCAAGTTTTCGATCCCCGATCATGAGGTCGTTGGGCCACTTGACGCGCACCGGCAGCCCCTTGCTCTCCAGCCGTTGTGCGATCGCAACGGCCACAGCCAGTCCAAGGAGGCCAACCCGNCCGNCCCCNNCTCCNGACCAGGGGAGTGCTGCNCTGATCCACAATCCACCGGCNGGCGACACCCAGCNGCGCCCACGCTGACCAACACCTTGCCTCTGNCGGGAGGCAATCACCGCGCGGGGACAGGAGAACTGCGGTTGGGTCTGAAGCCAACGGCTCAGCTGTGTTTCGGTACTGCTGCAGACAGGCAGGGTTCTGAGAATCCAGNNCCTGGCCTGCTGTCCTGCCAGACGGCGGTAGCCATGCAACAGTTCCGCACCGCCACGAACTGGACGNTGNNGTTCAACTCCCGAGAGCATCCACCAATCGCTCCACTGCCGCTTCAAGATCCGAGAGAGGCCGCACCATCGCCATGCGCAGCCATTGCNCTCCCCCCGGTCCGAATCCTGANCCGGGAGTGAGCGCAACTCCGCTNCTCATCAACAGCTCAGCAGCCGTCTGCTCATCGGACCAGCCGCGACGAAGGGCTTGCTCCGGCAANGGCATCCACAGATACATCGCCATATCAGGAGNTTNTACCAGCCAACCCCTGCTCTCCAGAGCCGACACGACACGATCCCGGCGGTTTCTGAAAACGGGAAGAAGCTGGCGGGGCCAGTCAGCGAAATCGCGGAGAGCCCGGATNGCTCCCTGCTGCAATGCCAGTGACTGNTTGAAATCGATCAGGGCCTTGGTCCGACGCAGTGCTTTGATCAGNGGTTCCGCTCCAATCGCGAACCCAAGACGGAAACCGCCGAGACACCACGCCTTGGAGANAGAGAAAAATTCAATTCCCCACGTCCGCCANCCTGCAGTGCGCAGCAGGCAGGGAGCCTCAGCTCCGAGTGAAAGNTCGACNTAAGGGTTGTCATGGGCAATGACCANCTCATGGCGGCTCCCCATCGCCATGATCCGATTCAGATCCTCCTGGTCACCGACTGTGGNTGTTGGGTTATGGGGATACCCGAAAACAAAAAGTTTGAGCTGATCCCACTGGCTGGAGGGGATNAACGAGAGATCGGGTCGCCATCCTTGTTCAGCGGTGAGAGGGAGCGTCCTGANCAGAGCACCTGCAAGATTCAGNCCACCGCTGTGAGACGGATAACAGGGATCCAGATGAAGCGCATGNTCNCCTGGGTCGAGCACNGCAAGGGGCAGATGAGCCGTCCCCTCCTGAGAACCGATCAGCAGCTGCACCTCTCGNTCCGGATCGACCGTTACNCCGAAACGTTGTTGACACCAGTCGGCCGCANCCTGATGAAAGGGNCGCATCCCTGACTGNAGGCANTAGGAAGCACTGGAAGGATGCATGATCNCCGNGGCCATGGCTTCAAGCACCGCNAGCGGNGGCTCCAGATCGGATGACCCGATCGAGAGGTCGATCAGTGCTGGTGCTCCCTGGCTGCTCACCCTGTCGCAATAGACCTGCTTGGCATGGTCCATTCGGGCGAAAACTCCNTTGCCCAGCGACTCCAGACGCCTAGANATTGGCATNCAGNAAANCCTGCAGCTGGGGTTTGGCAATCGCGCCTTCATGACGNGCCACCAACTGGCCNTCCCGGAACAGGGCNAGGGTTGGAATCCCCTGCACCTGATAGGCATCACGGGTTGAAGGGTTGGCATCCACTTCCATCTTCCCCACGTTCAGGGTCTCGCCATAGGTNTCCGCAGCCCAGATCATCAATGGAGCGATCAACCGACAAGGTCCGCACCACGAGGCCCAGAAGTCAACGAGAACAGGCGCTGACGACTGAAGAACATCAGCGTCGAACCGGGCATCGGTGAGGTCAGTGACAGCAGCAGCCAAAAATGAAAGGGATTGCTGAAGCGATCCTATGGACCATGAAGACCGGATCCTTCAAGGATCAGAGCTTGTCGATGGAACGCTTGAGGTCCTCGAGATCCGCATCCACCTCTTCCACCTTCACAGGCTTGACCTCCGTTGAGGAATCGGCGGAAGGCAGCGCCACAGCCTCCGGGCCTGCTTTCAACTGTGCCCGCAATGCAGCCAGGTCATCGTCAACGTCGCTTCCACTCTCAAGGGCTGCGAACTGACTCTCAAGATCAGACCCCGCGAGTTCGGCGGCAGCCTGTCCGGTGGCTTCCATCGCCTCNACTTTTTCCTCCATGCGCTCAAAAGCAGCCATGGCGGAATNGGTGCCGATNTTGCCNACGGCACTCTGGAGCTGCTGCTGGGCCTGAGCCGCCTGAGCNCGCGCCTTGAGCATGTCTTTTTTGGTCTTGGCCTCGGCGATCTTTCCCTCGAGCGTCACCAGGCTTTTNTTGAGGGTTTCCACCTGCCCGGTCTGGGACTGCACCTGGGCATTGAGNGACGTGGCNGTTTCCGCGAAGGTCTTGCGACGGGTCAANGCTTCACGGGCNAGATCCTCCTCACCTTTCTTNAGNGCCAGNTCGGCGCGNTCNTACCAGGTCTTCGACTGGGCCTCAGCCTGATCAGCCTGATTTCGCAACCGCTTCTGNCTGGCGATGGCCATTGCCACNGCCTGACGNAGCTTGACCAGATCCGACTGCATGTCAGCAACGGATTGATCGAGAATCTTGACCGGATCCTCCATGCNGCTCACGGCGGCATTNGCATTGGCGCGGACCAGGCGGCTCAGCCGATCNAAGAAACCCATTGCACAGGNAGGACCCNCNNNGAGGTTAGCGAGAACCTCCAAAAGCTCTGATTAGTCTTGNTCCCATGGCTGTGGCATCCGATCATCAACGTCGACGCCTTCGGGGNGTGGAGCTGCTNCAGCCAGCACCACCGATTCCAGCGGAACCNCTGTCAAGTTGCCTCGGATCGCTGCAGNAGTCCTGGCATCGCGATGCTCACCTGGCAGCGCTCTGGCAGGACTGGCCAGGCATTGCAGGGAAGCGGCTGGCACCCCACTGCCGCCCTCTNTCACTGCATCGAGGTGTTCTGACCATCGGTGCCAGTCACCCCCAGTGGCGGCAGGCTCTGCANTACAACAAGCCTCAGCTGCTCAGCGCACTGAAACAGGCGGGTCACGCCATNAGGGATCTGCGTNTTCAGCAGCANTACCCACCNGCATNGNTGACGGTTGANGANGAGGCAAGCATCTGGTCACGCCATCCAAGNCGAGCTGATGTTCACGGAATGGGAAGCTGTCCGGATTGCGGCAGACCNGCACCNAACGGAGAAATGAAACTCTGGGGACATTGCGGCTTCTGCCACNGGCAAGACCTTTCTCNGTTGTNATTCCTGATGAGCCTGATATTGCCTGAACAGCAAGCGATTTTTTTACACATTCCCAAATGCGCCGGTCAGTCGATCGAAACAGCTCTCGGTGTGAAGCACCATCACCGACATCACAAACTGAATGANCTCCCCNATGACTGGCTGAACTATTTCCGTTTCACCTTNATCCGNCATCCAGTCAGCCGCTTTATNTCTGCCTGTAANTACAACCTCCATCTGGCCATCAAGACNAAAAATCANCTCGAGGCNATGGCTTCATCAGACCTGAGCCCGACCAAACGCTACCGGTTGCATCTTGTCCGCAACCGNCCAAGNTTCTCCACNATCNTCGATGATCTCAGCAAAGGAAAGCTCAGCAGAATGCTGACNTTTCAACCCCAGATGCGGTGGCTNCTNCGAGGGCAGCCACAGTTCATCGGGAGGGTTGAGCAGCTTGATCAGGATTTCGCGCATCTCAGCCGCCTGCTGGGATCAAACAGCCGGTTGGTTCACACCAACCGATCGAAAAATGATCCATCACTTGGTCAGCTTTCAGAGCGCGATCTCACAAAAGTGATCGATTATTACGACATGGATTTCAACATGACCGGATACCCAAGGAGCCATCCAGACAGCTGATTCAAAACCGTTCAGGCCTGGGCTCAAACCAATCGGCACTGACTCCATCAGCGATCAGAGTCCTTGCACGGCTTTCAAGCAGGCTTCGATTCAGCCGCCACACCTCATAGATCCCGAATTCTCCAAGCCTGGTTGGATTCAGATCACGCCAGTGTTTCTGGGCAGCCGTGCCGCTGTCGATCAGCATCAGAACCGTCTCGGAAGCCTGTTCCGATCCCAGTGGATGGCCNCGCCAGCCACGCCGCTGTTCATGGGTCAGGCGATCGGCAAGATTCACAAGTGCTCCGTCAGAGCGTCCCTCGTAAAGAATCACCTCCCCGGTGTGGAAATGGAGTGACGGTTTCATCGCTCCAACCATGGCCAAGGGTTCATCGGCGAGGCGNGTNTGCATCATTTTTTCTGCCGCATCACGCACNGGAACCTGCCGGAGCNTGTCTGCCAGTTCGCTTGTGGGGATCAGCGCCGTGAGATGAAANAGCAAAAGAGGAGCNTGCATNGCAAGCAANCCAAGGGCAGCTGTNCGACGCAGNANCAGCGCCAGGANCCCCAGCACAGCAGCAACACTGAACCAGNTCGCTGCCTGNANGACATAGCCACTCGCCAGAAGATCANCGGAGAGCGAGGGCATCTCAGGATCGTTGATCAACGGAACCCAGAGCGATGCAGCCCAGAATCCACAGGCAAGCANANCTGTCAGGCCNAGGCTGACCCACCANGCAACNGNCTGGAGACGATCCCGCCTGACNGTGGCAANAGCNACCAGCAGAGCTGAAGCCGGGGTGGCTGGCAACCAGTAGCTCGGAAGCTTGGTGGCNGCTGAAGTGAACAGAATCAACACCGCCAGCAACCAACAGANTGCGAACTGCTGAAGCGACTGGTCGGGCTCGACCCTGCTGCGCGGGACACCGATCAGCCCTTTCAGCAGAAATGGTGTGAACGGCAGGGCCGCCACCAGCATCACCGGNCCNAAGAACCACCAGGGCTGAAGGTGATCATTCACCACAGAGGTGAAGCGCTGAAGATTGTGATANCCGAAGAAGCTGTCCCAGAAGGCCTGCCCTTCGAAAAGCAGNTCAGCGAGATACCAGGGNAAACTGACCAGAGCCGTGAGCAGGAGNCCTCGAATCGGTCGGAGNCGNTGCCAGACNGTACCGATGTCACGGCGCAGGGCGCTGAACAGCAGAAGAGCCAAACCGGAGAGCACCACGGACACAGGCCCCTTGACCAGAACCGCCAGACCGAGCACCAACCAGGCCGACCACCAGGGACTGTNAGCGGGATCGACAAAACGACGCCACTGCAGGAGAAGACTGATGCCGAGCAGACCACAGAGCAGNGCATCACTGACNGCCGTGCGACTCCAGACCAGCACGAGTGGAGAGAGTGCAAANCCCAGTGCCGCGATGACTGCGGTACGACGCGGATAACNATCCTGTTGCTGAGGCCATCTCAGCAGGGTGTCTGCCAACGTCAGCATCATGGCGATGGTGGCAAGNCCCGAAGGCAACCTNGCGGCCCAGGATCCCAGCGGATCCCAGANNGANNGNCCAGGCAGGGAATAGCCNAGNCCCATCAACCAGTACACCAGGGGTGGTTTGTCATATCGAGGNAAACCGTTGACCCGTGGCGTGAGCCAGTCACCCGTCTCTGCCATGGCCCTTCCCGCAGCGGCNAAGAGNGGTGGNGTCTCATCCACAACGCCCGTTGCACCCAGCCGCCAGAGAGTGATCAGCACGCCAAGGGCGAGAACCAGGGCAAGCACNCGGCGGCGCTGTCGGCAGGACATCTCCACCAGAAGGGGCCTCTAACTGTCGTTCTCAGCGTTGATGCTGCCATCCATGGTCAGNCCCTCNCGTATCCAGGTCTCGACCCTCTGACTGAACACCTCCCNTGTNGCATGTCGCTCCACCCATTCCCGACANCGGGTCCGTTGAATCGAGCCGACCTCCCGGAGGGCTTGNGTCAATGCCNCNACATCATCGGCNGNGACAAGCCAGCCGGTTTCTCCGGAACGAATCAGTTCTCCGGGACCGCCTCTGTCGTANGCAACCACCGGGACTCCGCAGGCAAGCGCTTCGACAACAACATTCCCATAAGCCTCATTCCATTTCGGGGTGTTGATCAGAGCCCTGCAGGTGCCGAGCTCCTGCTGAAGCTCAGCGGTCGGCAGAAAACCGCGCCAGTTGATCGTTCCTGGCGGGACCCGGGACTCAACGTCGTCGGCGTAGGCAGCGTTCTCCTTCAATCCCCAGACGAGCAGAGGCTCCCCAAGGGCGGCAGCTGCTGCGGCTGCATCCTCAAGCCCCTTTTCAGGTGCAATACGCCCGGCCCAGCCAAGAGGTCCATCCTTGCCTTCACACATCGTGTATCGACTCAGATCAAAGCCGTTGCCAACGACCGTTGCGGGCAGCGGCAGACGAAAATCATNNGCCTGCCTCCTGGTGTGAAAGGCAAGACGCCGTGCATCCCAGCCAGCCACCGCTTCGATGGTCTCCCGCATCACATCCGACACATCGCCCATGCTGATCAGATGAAACACNGGGGGCTTCACCCANNGNGTGAGCCAAAGCGGTAACCAGTCNTATCCAGCATTNATCACGGCATCAGCCGNCTGCGCCTGGTTNAGNGCAACCTCCCAGAGGGCNGGGAGNAGACCATGGCGGGGAATCACAATCGCTTGGTCCGCAGCGGCNTGCTGCCAGCTGGGCTGATCGATCCCATCCACCTCGACCAGGGTCACATCANAGCAATCCGCTGGAAGAGTCGAACCGCGTGCAGCCACAACGGTGANCCGATGACCGCGCATCACCAGTCCCTGGGTGAGAGACGTCAGCGTCAGTTCCACGCCGCCGCCNCGGCCGGTTCCCAGGGCACCGATCGGGGTGTTGACCAGCACAAGATCAAGCTGATCAGTCATTTGGACACGTCGGCCACNGGTTCCCAGATTCGCCGACGCTGNCTGACGAAAACCACCGAAATGAGGACCAGCAACACACCTGCCCATTGAAGGGANTCCAGCCGTTCGCCAAGAAGCCAGCCACCGGTNGCCAGGGCAAACACNGGCGTCAGGAATCCGAGGCTGCTGAAGGTNGTGAGATCCCTGCGCTTGGCGAACCAGAAGAACAATCCATAGGCNAGCGCACTGCCGAAAAGACTNGCGTAGAGCATCCGGCTCCAGTCAATGACGCTCCAGCCAAGGGTCNGATCACCGGGTTCGAGAAACCAGANCANCANNAAGGGCACGCTGCCGAANAGCATGTGCCACGCCGTGACGGTCACAGGATCNCTGTGACGTGATGCGAAGCGGATCAGGACTGTTCCTGCGGCCATGGCCAGNGCTGCGAGAAGCATCCAGCCTTCACCNGGCTGAAGCATCTGACTGGCAACAGGGGGATCAGCCAGNAGCCACCAGTGACTGAGCAGTTCCGCCGGAACACCCAGACANAGAATCCCGACAAGACCAAGACCCAGCCCCAACCAACCGATGGGGTTGATCGAATCAGCGAACAGAAGTCTGGCGAGCAGTGCCACGATNAACGGCTGGGAATCGATCAGAACAGATCCGAGACCAGCTCCTGTTCCAGCCAGGCCAAAGGCGAGAAGNCCCTGAAACAGGCAGGCGTCGACAAGCGTGAACACAAGAAACCAGGCCAGGTCNCGACCATCGATCCAGNTCNGCCTGCCCGTNGCCACAACCCAGAGAAGCAGGGCCGCTCCNGCTGGNAGCAGACGCAGTCCAGAGACAATCCAGGGGCCACCNCTGTCAAGCAGGGGGGCCATGGCNGTCATCGCGGTNCCCCACAGNGCGAAGGGAAGCACCATCAGCAACCAAAGACGGATTGCGTGCATCGGGATAGGGCGTGAAGCTCTTTTTAAGATCCGGTGCAACGCAATTGCGCAACATGATCTGGCCCTTGCGCCGAAAGTCCCGCCGCCGCATGGCTCGCATCGTGGTGGATGGCCCGATTACNGGNGCAACNCGACANCGGGTGCTCAAGGCATTGCGTGAAGTNAAACAACGGGAATTCCCNGCTCTGCTGCTGCGAATCGACAGCCCCGGAGGAACCGTCGGTGACAGCCAGGANATTCATGCCGCATTGATGCGGTTGCGGGAGAGTGGCTGTCGTGTGGTGGCGAGTTTCGGGAACATCTCCGCCTCCGGTGGCGTCTACATCGGAGTTGCCGCAGANAAAATCGTCTCAAATGCAGGAACAATCACAGGATCCATCGGGGTGATCCTGCGCGGTAACGATCTCTCNCGNGTGTTCGAGCGNATNGGGATNCGATTTGAAACCGTCAAAAGCGGAGCCTTCAAGGACATTCTTTCTCCGGATCGACCGCTGAGCGAAGCAGAACGGGCCCTGCTTCAGGAGCTGATCGACAGCAGCTACGGCCAGTTCGTNGATGTCGTGGCCAAAGGTCGAAATCTCAGCACTGATGAGGTGAAGACCTTTGCCGATGGAAGGGTNTTCAGCGGTGAACAGGCCATGGCGCTGGGACTGGTTGATGAGCTNGGGGATGAGGACCATGCCCGGANGCTTGCAGCACAACTGGCTGAACTGGATGAGGACGACATCCGNCCGGTCACNCTNGGCAAGACGCGTCGCAAANTGAGCGGNCTNCTNCCTGGATCGAGNNTTNTCCGACAGCTGGAGCAACGCCTCTGCCTGGANATGATGGGCAGNGGCCAGGTTCTCTGGNTGTACCGCCCATGAGCAGCGCCCCCATGACCCTGGTGGGCCTGCGGGGAGCCACCACATGCCCGGAGAACAGTGTCGAGGCCATNGAGGCTGCTGTTGAGCANCTCATCGAGGCTCTCGTNAATCAGAACGACCTGAGTCCTGATCGAATCGTTTCCGTGACGTTCTCCGTCACCGCTGATCTTGATGCGTGCTTCCCGGCAGCCGTTGCCAGGCGCGGCCATGGCTGGGATGCCGTNGCTCTGCTGGACTGTCAGCAGATGCAGGTGCAGGGGGACTTGCCNCGCTGCATCCGCTTGCTGGCCCTGGCCTGGATNCCAGTGGAACGGNCNCCCGTTCACCCCTATCAGGGNGAGGCCCAGCGGTTACGTCCGGACAGATCCNGTCACAACTGACAGATCAACTGCCGGCACCTGNGGCAACCNGTCAGGGATTGGACTCAGTTGAATCCAGTTCAGGATCTCGGACCGTCATGCAGCTTTCCTCGTTGAACCGGATCGTTTCCGGAGCCGCCGTCACCGCTTCACTTCTNATCGGAGCAGGCNTCAACAGCACATTCGCACCATCAGCCGAGGCCCAGACNCCTGGGCTGATGGAATTTCGATGGGATAACGAAAAGGATTACCGCAAGCTNTATTACTTCCAGACCTCCGCTGANGAAAACGATCGGTCNGTGTGGTTTCTNCACCTCCGTGAAAANGACCGCAAGACGGCNATTCTGAAACTGACGGTCACGGTGCCCGATTATTTCGACGCCAAGCTTGATCCCANNAGAATGGCTCTCTGTCGCACCACCACCGGCAGCATGATGAGTCGCACCAAGTGTCTCGANGANATTCCNGCCACGATCGAGGTCAANGNAGACCAGACCGCGATCGAGGTTTTCCCGGANCAGCCGGTCCCGGTTGACGGCGANTACTCGTTGCGCATCAAGCTCTTCAATCCTCAGGGCAACCGCATGTACCAGNTGAACGCNCTGATCCAGGCCCCNGGAGATGTACCGATGTCCGGCTACGTCGGGAGCTGGTTGATNGACATGGACTGACTGATAAAATNAATGGCCCTTTTCAGGGCCGGTAGCAGGGGCATTCATGACCAAAAGAACACTCGGTGGAACCAGTCGCAAACGNAGGCGCGTTTCAGGCTTTCGGGTCCGCATGCGGACCCACACAGGTCGTCGTGTCATCCGCACTCGCCGCAAAAGGGGCCGCGCTCGGCTTGCGGTGTGATCGGCATGAGGTCATGGACCTGAGNCCCTGCACCGATCTGTTTCAGGTCAACTAACCCCCAACGTTGATGGCGTTACCTGCATCGATGCGTTTACGCGGCCATCGCTGCTTTCACCGNCTACACCGTCAGGGCCGCCGTCACCACGGNTCTTACATGGTGCTCAGAGTGGTGGATGAGAATCGAATGTTGCTTCGATCTGAACTGCAACAGAGCCCCTCGATCAGCTGCCGCTGTGCACTCGTGATCAGCGGCAAGGTGAGCAAACGCTCGGTNCAACGCAATCGCNTGCGTCGACTGCTCCATGANCACCTGCGTCAGCACCTGGAGACTCGCGCCGAACTCNCCGGACGATGGTTGCTNTTCAGCCTGCGCCCNGAGGCTGGACAAGCTGAGACCACGCAGTTGCTCAAAGAATGCGACAGTCTTCTGAGATCCTCGGGTCTGATGCCATGACCACCATCCAGGAAGACCTTCACTACGAGGGAGGTCCGGCCAANGGNGACCTCATCCTCAATCTGNTGTTCGGCCTCACCCTGATCGGACTTCCGTTCACCATCGGGGCNGTTGTNCGTGCCTTCTGGCTGCGCTTTCGCATCACCAGTCGCCGGATATCCGTCAGCGGAGGCTGGATGGGNAANGACAAGACNCAGGTTGTNTACAGCCAGATTGACGAAGTCCGCTGCGTGCCNAGGGGNTTTGGAACCTGGGGCGACATGGTTCTGGTGTTGAAGGATGGAGCCNGGCTCGAGCTTCGTTCGCTTCCNCGCTTCAGGGAGATCGAGACCTACATCCTCGAGCGCATGGCAGCACGACAATCCTCNCCCGCCGATAAGCCGGTCGAAGGCTTCGCCGNCTGAGACACCTGCTCATGCACACTGACTTCACAACGACTCCATCCACGGGCATTACAACGTGATCGGCTACATCTCCGACAACCTGCTGATTCCAATCCTNGATTTCTTCTATGGATTGGTACCCAGTTACGGCCTGGCGATCGTCGCGTTGACCATNGTGATCCGCGTCGCTCTTTATCCGCTGAGTGCCGGCTCAATCAGAAGCGCCAGGCGGATGCGGATCGCACANCCTGTGATNCAGAAGCGCCAGGCTGAGATCAAGAGTCGTTACGCCGACAACCTCCCGAAGCAGCAGGAGGAACTCGGAAAGGTCATGAAGGAGTTCGGCAGCCCCCTTGCCGGCTGCTTGCCGCTTCTGGTGCAGATGCCGATCCTGTTCGCTCTGTTCGCCACCCTCAGGGGGTCACCGTTCGCAGATGTTCCCTACACGGTGAACATGAAAGTTCTTCCCGCCGATCAGATCGCNGCGGTGGAACCAAAGCCCTTCAACAGCGCNAGTCATTCGATNTTCATNGCTGAAACCGATCACNTNCCNGTGATTGCNAGTCTTCCNCGCGGCACGAANATNGGCGTTGGCGACNAGGCCACCATCAACCTCCATACCAAGGACGGTCGNGCCTTTTCCGANGTTCTCGGCGGNATTGATGATCCTGGNCGCTTTTCTCCCAGCTGGGGCGTAACCAAGGGAGAGGGCATCGTCAGCGTCTCTGAGGACGGAACCATCACGGCTCTGAGCCCTGGGGATGCCACTGTTGAAGCAAAGATTCCCGGACTGGCCGCCCGAAGCGGATTCCTGTTCATCAAGGCACTCGGACAGGTTGGCTTCTATGCCGATGGCGTCATCAACTGGGATATCGCCATTCTTGTGGGTGGCTTCGGACTGACGCTTCTGCTGTCCCAGCTTCTTTCGGGAATGGGAATGCCCGCCAACCCCCAACAGGCCACAGCCAACAAAGTCACACCAGTGATGATCACTGGCATGTTCCTGTTTTTCCCTCTGCCCGCGGGAGTGCTGCTGTACATGGTGATCGCCAATATGTTCCAGGCTCTGCAGACCTTCATCCTCACGAAAGAGGCACTGCCCGAGAATCTTCAGTCGATTCTTGATCAGCAGAGAACACAACAGACTGTCGATGCGACGGCCACATCAGGGTCAGGTTCATCATCCTCAAGACTTCCGTTTGAACCCAAGGGTGGGAAATGATTGCAGGACTTTCGCCTGTTCCCATTTGGGAACTGCGAGACCTCGAATCACCCAGAGTCTGGACAGTGGATGGATACCTGAATGACCTTCCCTCACTCACTCCGGTGAGAGGGACCATTCAGGCTGAGCATCGCGGCAATGTCCTGGCTGTCCATGGCTCCCTGCAAACCATCGTCACACTGATCTGTGATCGCTGCCTCAATCAGTTCAATCAACAACTGATCAGCACAACGGAAGAACTGATATGGCTGGGGGAAGAATTCAACGATCATGAGCAGCTCCAGGCTTCTGATGGGTCTGAACAGATGACAGGGCTTCTGGAACGGCTCGATCCACAGGGTCCGTTTGATCCCCAGCAGTGGGCTTTCGAACATCTGAATCTGCAGCTGCCAGCTGTCAACCGCTGCGGCAATGAATGTCCAGGGCCGCCGGGGTTATCGACATCAGCTTCGGAAGAAAGCCTGGATTGCGGATCGGATCCCCGTTGGGACGTCCTTAAACAACTGCAGATGTCAGATCCCGAACAGCCAGATCCCGAACAGCCATGAGCAGTGCGACATGGAGCAATCAGCTCGATCTGCTGGTACGGGCCAGAACTCCACTGATCTGGATCCGCAGCAGTGAGGAGTCAAGGGTTGAGGCCCTGCTCGATCAGGCGGCTAATCGGCTGCAGAGGAGGGTTGCCTGCTGGAACTTCATCGACGGGTTGAGCGGCGTTCTCAATGCCGAAGGGCTGGGAAGTCGACAACCGATGGCGGTGCTGCAGTGGCTTCAGCAGCTCGACACGGCCAGTCCAACCCTTCTCCTGGCAAAGGATTTTCATCGATTCTGTGACGATCCCGGCGTGGCGAGGATGCTCAGAAATCTTGAAGGATCACTGCGACGCACCCCCCACAATCTCGTTCTCTGCTGCGGCCAGTGGACACCACCTGGAGAGCTGGAAGAGGCTCTGACTCTTCTCGATCTGCCGCTTCCTGATCCGGAGGATCTACGGCAACTGATCAGCAGCATCAGCAAAAGCAGCGGTCATCCGCTCGATCATCGGGTTCTGGACGCCCTGACCATGGCCTGCAGCGGTCTCAGTGAAATGCGTGTCAGACAGGTGGCCGCCCGCGCACTGGCGAGGCGTGGAAAGCTGGGAGAGGAGGACCTGACGGAAGTGCTGGAGGAAAAACGTCAGACCATCGCCAGGAGTGAAGTGCTCGAGTTCTGCTCCACGGAAGCCGGTACAGAGGCGATCGGCGGTCTTGATGTGCTGAAGAGCTGGATGGATCAGCGCCACCGGGCGTTCTCGGAAGAGGCTCGCCGCTTCGGCTTGCCTGTTCCCAGGGGGGTGCTTCTGGTCGGTCCGCAGGGAACGGGCAAATCCCTCACGGCAAAAGCGATCGCAGGCAGTTGGTCAATGCCGCTGCTTCGACTTGATGTGGGTCGATTGTTCGCGGGTCTCGTTGGAGCCAGTGAAGCCCGCACCCGAGACATGATTCAGCGGGCCGAGGCCATGTCACCCTGTGTGCTCTGGATCGATGAGATTGACAAGGGATTCGGAGGCGATGGGCGCAGTGATGGTGGAACGAGCCAGCGGGTGCTGGCGAATGTGCTCACCTGGATGGCCGAGAAACGATCTCCGGTGTTCGTCGTGGCAACGGCCAACGGTGTGGAGCAACTCCCTCCGGAACTGCTGCGAAAGGGGCGTTTTGACGAGATTTTTCTGCTTGACCTTCCCAGCACCACGGAACGCCTGAGCATCCTCAATCTGCATCTTCAGCAGCGTCGTCCAGGACTGAATCTGCCTCTCGAGACAGTTGTGAGCAGAAGCGGAGGCTTTTCAGGCGCCGAGCTTGAGCAGACGGTGATCGAAGCGATGCACCTTGCTTTCGCAGAAAACCGCGAACTGAGCGAAACCGATCTGATCCGGGCCGCTTCACAGCTCATTCCTCTCTCCCGCACTGCCAGCGAATCCCTGGAACGACTCAAGCAATGGGCTTCTGCAGGCAGGGCACGTCCTGCCTCTGTTGCTGCAGGTAACGAAGCCTGACGCGGCGTAACAAAGCAGACGATTCAAGAACACAGACTTCACAGCACTCCCTACGGTCCGTGAAATCGCCAGTCCAATGTGGAGCGCCATAACGACCTCACCACTCAACTCTGTGTCGCTTGCCTGGGTGCAGGAGTGATCACAACAGTGGCCGTTGCACAGGGGCAGAACCCATTGACAGCCTTGGGAATCACTGTTTTTTCAGCTGTTGCAGCCGTCATGGTTGGCCAGGTGCTCTGAACCGACTGCCATAGGCTGCCGGCGCTGTCGCAGGCTGAACCGTGATCGATCAACGTCTCGTCCGAGACAACCCTGTTGCAATTGCCCGGCAAATCGGGCGAAGGGGCCATGCTGTTGATCTCATAAAACTCCAGGTAATACTCCAGCAGCAGCGGCAGCTTGAGGAAGAGCGAAGCACTCTTCAGGCGCAGGGCAATCGCATCGGGAAGGAGGTGGGGCTGAAGATCAAGGACGGAGCAGATCCTGGGGGGACAGAGATTGTTTCTCTGCGAGATGAAGGGAATTTCATCAAAAAAAAGGTTTCTGTTCTTGAAAATGAGGAAAAAATCCTTACATCACAGATCCGGGAGCAACTGCTCACCTACCCGAATCCGCCTTCAGAGGAATGTCCTGATGGCAGCAGCGAAGCCGACAATGTCGAACTGCGGAGCTGGGGAACCCTGCGTCAGGAGCAAGGCCTTGAGGAGCACTGGCAGATCGCCGAGCGTCTGAATCTCTTCGACACCGAACGTTCCGTCCGCATCGCCCAGAGCCGCTTCATCACCCTTCTTGGACAAGGCGCTCGCCTGGAGAGAGCCCTGATCAATTTCATGCTGGATCGGCACACGGCCAAGGGGTATCGCGAGGTGTTGCCCCCTGTTCTGGTCAACACCGCCAGCCTGACGGGTTCGGGACAGTTACCGAAATTCGCCGAAGAAAGTTTTCGTTGTGCCGATGACGATCTATGGCTGACACCCACCGCAGAAGTGCCTCTGACCTCACTGCATCGGGATGAGATCATCCCAGCCGATCAGCTGCCGCTGCGCTACGTCGCCTACAGCCCCTGCTTCCGACGGGAAGCAGGCAGTTACGGCCGAGACACCCGGGGACTGATCCGCCTTCATCAGTTCAACAAAGTGGAGCTGTACTGGTTCGTGCATCCGGATCAATCCGAGGGCAGCCATGAGCAGATCACCGCCGATGCAGAGGCGATCCTGCAAGCTCTCGAACTCCCCTACAGAGTTCTGGATCTCTGCACGGCAGATATCGGCTTCTCAGCCCAACGCACGTTTGATCTTGAGGTCTGGCTTCCAGGGGCAGGCGCCTATCGGGAGATCTCAAGCTGCAGCATCTGCGGAGATTTCCAGGCCAGGCGATCCTCCATCCGCACCAAGAAGGGGAAGAACACGCAACTGGTCCACACACTTAATGGAAGCGGCCTGGCGGTTGGCAGAACAATGGCTGCTCTTCTGGAAACCGGCCAGCAGGCGGACGGAAGCGTTCTTCTGCCCAAAGCTCTGGTGCCCTACGTCGGCTGCGATCGCTTACAGCCAGAATGACCAGCCTTGAGTGGATGGCTGTATGAATGTCTTTGCAGCCCTCCTCGTGCTTGAGCTGCTGATCGTCGTCCATGAGGCCGGTCACTTTCTCGCTGCCACGCTTCAGGGAATCCGCGTGAGTGGTTTTTCGATCGGTTTCGGACCCGCTCTGATCAAACGCCAGCGCCATGGCGTGACCTATGCCCTGCGGGTCCTGCCCCTTGGCGGGTTCGTCGCTTTCCCGGATGTTGAAAACGACACCACCATTGATGCCACAGACCCAGACCTGCTGAGGAACCGCCCCATCCCCCAGCAGGCCCTTGTCACGGCGGCCGGAGTGCTTGCCAATTTCGCGCTTGCTCTGCTGGTTCTGTTCGGCCAGGCGGCGATCTCTGGTGTGCCGGCCGCGCCGGCGCCAGGGGTGCTCGTGGCAATGGTGCAACCCGGAGGTGCCGCTGAAGAGGCTGGACTTCGACCCGGAGATCGCATCCTGTCGATTGATGCCGTCGCACTGGAGGCAGGACAGCCCGGCGTTGCAGCCATGGTCCGCACCGTTCAGGCATCTCCGAACAAAACTCTCACCCTGGAACGACTTGATCGGAACGAACGTCAGTCGATCAGCCTTCGCCCCGCTGATCAACAGGGCCAGGGACGGATCGGTGCTCAGCTGCAGGCAAACATCACTGGTGAAAACAGGCCGGTGAAGGGTCCAGGGGAACTTTTGAACACGACCGGCGATCAGTTCAACATTCTTTTGAACCAGACGGTCAGGGGTTACACGGGACTGATCACGAATTTCAGTGCAACGGCCGAACAGGTGAGCGGGCCGGTGAAAATTGTTGAAATGGGAGCTCAGCTCAGCCAGCAGGGAGGGAGCGGACTTGTGCTGTTCACAGCCCTGATCTCCATCAACCTGGGAGTGCTGAATTCGCTACCGATTCCACTTCTCGATGGATGGCAGTTACTGCTGCTAATGATCCAGGCTCTATTTGGCCGCCCGGTCCCTGAACGTCTTCAGATGGTTTTCGTGCAGTCAGGATTTCTGCTGCTTGTGGCTCTCACCCTGGTGCTGATCGTGCGTGACACGACGCAGCTTCCCCTGGTCCAGCAGCTGATCGCACGCTGAGGCCTTCAAACCTGCCATGTAAGCTGACCCGATATTCAGCCGGTGATTTCAGCTGCATGGCCAAGAAGTCGATGATTGCCCGTGATGTGAAGCGCAAAAAGACAGTTGAGCGTTACGCGGCCAAGCGCGGAGCACTGATGGAGGCCTTCCATGCAGCCGGTGATCCGATGGATCGACTCGAGATTCATCGCAAGATCCAGGCATTGCCTCGTAACAGTGCTCGGAATCGTGTCCGGAACCGATGCTGGGCTACGGGCAAGCCCAGGGGTGTTTACAGGGATTTCGGGCTATGCCGCAACCAGCTGCGTGATCGTGCCCACAAGGGTGAACTTCCTGGCGTTGTGAAATCAAGCTGGTAATTCGTTTTGAACAGTTCTGTGATTCATGGGGAGGTCTAAGCCTCCCCTTTCTTGTGGATCGCAACCGTGAAGTGTCAAACTACGGATTGACAAAAGGACATAAACCGTCGTGCAAGGACAAACCCAGTCGATCTCGTTTGATGGACGCGAGATTCGACTGACCACCGGACGCTTCGCCCCTCAAGCAGGGGGATCCGTTCTTGTCGAGTGTGGAGACACAGCTGTTCTCGTCACTGCCACCCGCTCCGGCGGACGCGAAGGGATCGACTTTCTTCCGCTGATCTGTGACTACGAGGAACGCCTTTACGCAGCAGGCCGAATCCCAGGCAGCTACCCACGTCGTGAAGGCCGTCCTCCGGAACGCGCAACCCTCACAGCACGCCTGATCGACAGGCCGATGAGACCACTTTTCCCAGGGTGGCTGCGCGATGACCTTCAGGTTGTCGCCACATGCCTGTCGCTCGATGAGCGGGTCCCGGCTGATGTTCTTGCGGTCACCGGAGCCTCCATCGCCACCCTGCTCGCAGGCATTCCCTTCAACGGACCGATGGCAGCCGTCAGGGTTGGATTGCTTGGTGATGATTTCGT
>NYUU01000025.1 GCA_002684175.1 Synechococcus sp. CPC35 | reverse complement strand
GTTGGTGGCGCCAATGACAGGTGCCAGCCTGCTGCGCCGCCCGGAGCTGCGCATGGTGTTCAACCTTCGCGCCAGTTACCGAGGTGAAATCGCAGCGATGGTGGACGAGATGGTTCGCGATGCCAACCATCGGATCGCCGTTGTCTATCAGGACGATGCCTTCGGTCAGGACGGCCTGGAAGGTGCCCTGGTTGCGCTGCGTCGTCATGGTCTCAAACCCGTGGTGACAGCAACGGTGGAGCGCAATTCCGATCAGGTGGGCTCCGCTGTCAGGCGTCTGATGGATGTGAATCCCAATGGTGTCGTCGTCGTGTCCGCCTATGTGAGCTCGGCGGCTCTAACCACCGCCGTGCGGGAGAAGGGCAGTCGTGCTCAGATCATGAATGTGTCTTTTGTGGGGACCAAGGCCCTGCAGCAGGCCATGCCGGTGAGCGTTTCAAACGGGATCGGTGTGGCACAGGTCGTGCCCTTTCCATGGAACCGCTGGATTCCTGTGGTGGCCCAGTACCAGAAGCTGATGCGTCTCAACAGCGAGGATCAAGGCTTCGGTTTCACCAGTCTTGAAGGGTTTCTCGCAGCGCGGCTGATCACGGATGCCCTCGACCGTGCAGGGCCTGATCCCAGCCGTGATTCGCTGGTGAAAGCGATGGAATCAATCAGGGATCTCGATCTCGGTGGCTTCAGGATCGAAATGGATCGCGACGATCATCAGGCCAGTGATTTCGTGGAACTGACCTTTCTCGGTTCGCAGAGCTGGGAACCCTGATCAGCCCCCGCTAGCCTCCCCTTGCATTCCCTGCTTGAGACCTCAATGCTCGAGGATTTCACCGACGAGCAGCTTGAGCTGCTGCTGCAGATGGCAGTGCAGGTTCAACCCCCCTACCTGTTGGCTGGCATCGGCTTTCTGATCAGTCTGCTCTGCGGTCTCACCTTCGGTCGCCTGGTGCAGAACAAGCTGGACGGTTGGAAGCAGGACCGCCTGGCGCTGCTGCCATTGGCCACAGGAGAGGTCATCTTCAGCTACGCCGGAACGCTCATCGGTGTCACCCTGTTCATCGGCTGCTGTCTTCAGATCTTTGGGTTCGCCTCCGGTGCTGCACTGCTTGTGGCTCTTGTGCTGTCGCTGCTGACCGGTTGCGCATTGTTTGCTCAGCTCGAACGGCTGATGAAACAGGTTGAAAGTGGCAACTTCAAGGCTGTGGACTTCGACAATTTCGATGAGTTTTTCTGATTCGGTTATTGCTGTACCAACTGCTCTGTCGACCTTTTCATCTTTCAGGATCAGACTGACAAAGTTCTGACCAATGCTGTCGTGACAACATTGTCCGCCCCCGTCGCCACCAGTCGTCTGCTGGTCATCGAGGACGATGAAAGCATCCGCGAGACGGTTGGAGAGGCTCTGCGCAACGAGGGATATGAAGTGCTCACCTGTTCCGATGGGGCGGAGGCTCTCGGCNTGTTCACCNGNGAGACNCCCGAGCAGGTTGANCTGTTGGTNCTGGATCTGATGCTCCCNGGCCTCGGTGGTCTCGATCTGTGCCGGGANCTTCGTCGNTTCAACAACAGCATGCCGATCCTGATGATCAGTGCNCGCGATACGGAAACCGACCGGGTGCTGGGACTTGAGGTTGGAGCGGATGACTATCTGGTGAAGCCCTTCGGTNTGNGGGAGTTGGTGGCGCGNTGCCGTGCCTTGCTTCGGCGNGCNCGNCAGAATTCTTCAGGNCTGCAGGACANNTATAACCACGANAATTTATGCCTTTACNTCANCGAGTGCAGAGTCACCCGTGATGGAGTTGANCTCAATCTTTCNCCTAAGGAATANAAAATNCTNGAGCTNTTTATNCAGAATCCCAANCGCGTCTGGAGTCGCGATCAGCTTCTCGANAAAATCTGGGGGATTGACTTNGTGGGCGANANGAAGACCGTTGACGTTCATATCCGTTGGCTGAGGGAAAAAATAGAGGCNNAACCNTCAGCNCCGGAACTGNTTCGCACCGTNCGCGGATTCGGNTACCGCTTCGGTTGAATCTGCGGTGCTGATTCCTGNTCTCATCGGTCTNNTGCTCGGGATTCCCGTTGGTCTTGCTCTGGCCTCCGCAAGACACTCGCCGACCNCGACTCTCCGAAGATGAGNATGCACCTGGAGCNTTGCAATCCCCGCAGCTGNTGGCCTGGATCGATGCNGCCACGCAGGGGTGGTTGATCCTGGCNCCGGATCTTTCCATTGCATACATCAACGCTCGGGCAGAGCGTCTGCTNCACATCTCCCGCAATCTGCTTGTGCGAGGTCGTCTGCTGATGGATGTTCTGACCATCCCTGAGCTCGAGGAGGCNATTGTCAGTGCGCGCCATCAGCAANGGCATCAGCGGATTGAGTGGGAGCAGACGGGCGATCCACTCGAGGCGATGGTGCTGCCTGGATCCGATGAATGGCTTCTGGTGCTGGTGCAGAGCCGTGAGTCCCTTGAAGCGCANCANCAGCAGCAGGAACGCTGGGTGAGTGACGTGGCNCATGAGCTCAAGACTCCTCTCACNGCCTTGATGCTGGTGAGTGATCGACTCGAGCTTGCCGTTGAAGGTGANGACACNGTGCTGGTGCANCGGCTTCAGCGGGANCTGAGGCGCCTTCANCTGCTTGTGGAGGATCTTCTTGAGCTCTCACGNCTNGAGAACTGCCTGCCGCAGGAGAACAGCNACCATTCGGCGATCACGCTCGAGGATCTTGTNGACAGCGCCTGGAGCAGCATNGCTCCTCTGGCNGAGGAGCGGCAGGTGACGCTGCGGTTCAACCGCNGCGAAGNNGGACCGATGNTGGGAGATGAGCAGCGTTTGCACCGTGCAGTGCTCAATCTTCTCGACAANGCACTGCGCTANTCACCCAGCGGTTCATTNGTNGACGTNGAGGTGNNGCAGAGCGGTGGCTGGTGGCTGCTGAGCATCCGTGATCACGGCNCNGGCCTGAGNGAAGCCGATCTCGGCAAAATGTTCCAGCGNTTTTACCGCGGCGATCCGTCNCGAGCCCGNTCCGCCCGCAGCGGCAGTGGCCTTGGTCTGGCNATCGCCCAGCAGATCGCCATCAACCATGGTGGACGTGTCGAGGCCCGCAACCAGTCCAGCGGCGGAGCCTGCATGNAACTGTTGCTGCCCAAGGCTGAGATTCCTTGAGCAGGCAGCGTTTGCAGAAGCTGATTGCGTCAGCCGGNCTNTGTTCCCGGCGGCGGGCNGAGCAATGGCTGATCGCCGGTCGCGTCACGGTNGATGACCGTGCNGCGGTNCTGGGAGATCAAGCCGATCCANCGCAGCAGATGATCTGTGTGGATGGAAAACCTCTGCTCCTGCCGGACAGGNCTCGTGTCCTGCTGCTGAACAAACCNCAGGGGGTGATCAGCAGCTGNCGGGATCCNCAGGGGCGCTCCACCGTGCTGGACCTGCTGCCGTCTCATCTGCGCAGAGGCCTGCATCCTGTGGGGNGNCTTGATGCNGACAGTCGAGGCGCTCTGCTGCTCACCGATCAAGGTGAACTGACCCTGCGGCTCACCCACCCGCGGTACGACCATGTCAAAACCTACCGGGTGTGGGTGGATGGCAATCCAGATGAAGCCACCCTCCAGCGTTGGCGTCGTGGCGTTCTGCTTGATGGTCAGCCCACCCGGCCGACCCGCGTTCGCAGATGTCGTCTGAATGGCTGCCGCTGCCTCCTGGAACTGGAGTTGCAGGAGGGCAGAAACAGACAGATCCGAAGGGTTGCCGAGCTTCTCGGTTATCCCGTTCTCGATCTGCAGCGGATCGCCATCGCCGGCCTTCCCCTCGGCGATCTGCAGGAGGGCCGCTGGCGCTGGTTGAGCGAGGGAGAATGGAAGCCGATGCTCGGGGGAGATCCACCTCTGTCTGAACAGAACCGCCCATGCGACTGAAGCTTCCCAGACCGTGGAGGCGACGCCTCGACCCTGTTGCCGATGGCTCCCGTTCCAAGAACGGCACCCTGGAGGAACAGGTGCAGGAGCTGGGAGCCATGCTTCGTCGCCGACGGGAGGACCAGGGATTGAGTCTCCGGGATCTGGCCACGCAGACACGGATCACCACACCGGTGATCGAAGCCCTGGAGCGGGGATGGACCGATCGTCTTCCGGAGCGTGCCTACCTGGCTTCGATGCTGCCTCAGCTGGAGCGACGCCTTGACCTGGAACAAGGCTGCCTGAACCCGCTTCTGCCTGCCTCCGCTGTCACCCAGCGCAACAGCCTGCGCGGAGGTCGCGGCCGGTTCACTCCAGGCAGCATCGATGTGTTCACCACCTGGCAGGGCAGTGTTGTCTATGCGGCCGTGATCGCTCTCAGTCTTCTGGCCATCAATCGTCAGCAGCAGGAGCTGGTGCTGCGCAACAGCCTCAGCATTGAGCCGGTGCGTGCCGAAATCCAGGCGATCAGCAGCCGTTCAGCGCTCACGGGTTCCGATCCCCGCATCCTGGCGTTGCGGCCCCTCGAACAGGCCCGCCAACGCACTCCTGAGCAATGGATGCGTTCAGCCGGTGGTCTGCCTGCCGAACCCGAGGGAGTACTCGAACTGCAGCTGAAGCAGCCACGGCAGCTGCAGTTGTCCAGTCGCGGGGGAGATCGCTTGAAGCTGAAAACAGGGGCCGGCAGCCTGACCCTGCGGCTTCAGGCGCCGGTTGAGCTTCGTCTCACCCCTGCTGCGGGAGAGTCCGACCGGGTGCTGTGGAATGGCCGGTTGCTCAAACCTCTGCCCGATCGTGCCGGTCAATATCGGGTCAACACCCCAGAGGGCGAAAACAAAGACGATTGATGGAGCGGTGAGCCTTTTGGCCAAAATGCAACAGCGCGTTAACTCTGTTGCTTTTTTGACGGTCAATTTCGCTTCCGCTAGCGATAACCGGGTCAGTTGTATCTGATCAGTGTCTAAGGATTGGCGACGTAAGCAGATTCCAGTGATGCTCCACGCGTCAATTCACGATGATGAGCCCTGCCAGTGCTCAAGCTGCCGAAGCCTGCGTGAAGTGATCAGGCGAAATGCTGAAGCTTCTTCTCCCTTCTGCAGACAATTGAACTGAGCTGNAGGNCTNTTGGGCCTCTCGATGACGATTCAGACANGACNTGAATTCTTAAACGCCTGGCGTTGATCGNNGGTTGNTNGTTGATATGGCTTTTGCTGAGAAATGAATTTGATNATGGNCTTTGTCATGNATGTTGGTGTGCTGAACNTCAACGAACAGTCGAGATTCACTCCGNTACTCACNTTGTTGTTGACTTCGCTGTCAATGCTGAAAACGGNCTGTCAGCGCACGAGCATTCCGGCAGCTCCCTCCCGAGATCGTCCCCAGATTGATCCACGTTCACCAAAACCTTTCAGTGCCCCTTCCAGCTGCTGATCCGTGCGAGCCAGGCGCCATGCCCAGTTACCACTCGCTGTTCCCGGGGTATTGAATCTGGCCTGGTCATCGAGATGCAGCAGGTCCTGGAGGGGTGCCACCACCAGTTCGGCGGTGGTGGCGAAGGCCATGTCGAACAGCTGCCAGGCCGGTGCCGTGATCTCTCCATTCACCCGTGAGGCGATCCGGCCGCGGCTGTCATCGTCCAGATGCTGCCACCAGCCGAGCGTTGTTGGATTGTCGTGGGTTCCCGTGTAGACCACCCAGCGGTGGCCCTGGGTGTTCTCAGGCAGGTAGGGGTTGTCGCTCTGCCCGTCGAAGGCGAATTGCAGCACCTTCATCCCCGACAGCTGGAATTGATCCCGCAGCGCTTCGACGTCTGCAGTGATCACGCCGAGATCCTCTGCGATCAGCGGAAGGTTGCCGTCGTTGTCCCCCCGCAGGTGTTTCAGCAGGGAGTACCCGGGCGAGGGCTGCCAGTTCCCGTTTTCGGCGGTGCTGTCTCCTCCGGGAACAGCCCAGTAGGCGCTCAATGCCCGGAAGTGGTCCAGTCGCAGCAGATCCACCAGCTCCCGCTGGCGGGCGATGCGTTGTCGCCACCAGCGAAAGCGGGAGATCCGATGTCTCCCCCAGCGGTAGACCGGAGATCCCCAGAGCTGCCCGGTGTCGGAGAAGTAGTCCGGTGGCACCCCGCTCTGGGTGGTGAGCTCACCATTTTCCTTCACCGTGAACAATTCACGGTGACTCCAGACATCGGCACTGTCCGTGCTCACATAAAAAGGCAGATCACCGAACAGCAGGACGCCTCGATCCTTTGCCAGTGCGCGGATCGCCTGCCACTGGCGGTCGAGCTGCCATTGCAGCAGTCGCTGTCGCAGCAGAGCTTCTCCCTGGTTTTCGGCCCAGGTTCTGAGTGCTTGGCCCCTGTGTTGTGCCAGTGGTTCGGGCCAGTCCCACCAGGCACTGCCGTACTGGCCGTGGAGAACGCTGAAGCAGGCATGGTCCTCCAGCCAGGCCTGTTGTTGAAGGCACCAGGCTTCAAAGGCCTGATGGCGCTCCTGGCTCTGGTCAGGCCAGGCAGCGAGCAGTGCATCTGCCAGGGCTTCTGAACGCTGGTTGGCCAGATTGAAATCCATGCCTGTTTCGGGCCCGGGAGCACCATGGGTTCCCGGTGCAGCCGTCAGGGCATCCCCATGGATGAAGCCCTCAGCTGCCAGATCATCACCATCCAGAAACCACGGATTCAGGGCATTGCAGGAGGGTGAGCTGTAGGGCGATCCCGTTGGATCCGTGGGTGCCAGCGGCAGCATCTGCCAGACCCCGATGTTGTGGTCGGCCAGCAGGTGAAGCCAGCGGCGACTGGCTGCTCCGAAGCTGCCGCAGACAGGACTGTCGGGCAGGGCCGAGGGATGCAGCAGCACTCCGGTGCTCCGCCCCCCCGCCGTGCTGGGGTGATCAGCGTTGGACCGGACCATCAATCTCTCCCTTCCGCCAAAGGATGACCGCTTCAGAACAGAGCGGCATCCCCAAGCTCCTGCCCGTCCATGCCGTCCCTTGCCACCCGCTGGAAGAACTGCTCGAGGGTGTCTTCTCCGTAGGAAGGCGTGGCATCGGCGTCGTAACACTGGCGCTGGTGGTCCCACACCAGCATTGATTCAGTGGCGTAATAACGGCCGATCTTTCCGAATTCAGCTGTGTCCTGCACCGCAGGAAACAAGCGCGACAGTGCGTCCAGCAGGGCGATCGGGCCATTCATCAGTGCAATCGGCACCGAGAGCAGGCGTTGCCGGCGGCCCAGGGCCTGGAACAGCATGATTCCCTGTTCACGGGCGCTCAAGGCCTGCCCCGGTCCACCGATCGGTAGCACCTTGTTGATTTTGTCCTGATCATCGAGGCAGTCGGCGATGAAGCGGGCCAGATCCGCCTCGCTGATCGGCTTGCATCGGGCCAGTTCGCCGCCGCTGAACATCACATAGGGGCCCCCCTTGCGGCAGCTCTCCACCTGGCCTCCGAGACTTTTGAAAAAGGCGGTCGGTCGCACGATCGAGTGGGTCATCTCCGTGTCGGCCTGAAGCACGGCTTCAAAAGCGAGCTTCGCCTTCTGGAATTCGAGCAGTGGTTTCTGGACGCAGATGGCAGACAGCAGCACGTAGTGGGCCACCCCGGCTTCGCGTCCTGTCCGGTAGGTGTTGAGGGTCGCGGCGTGATCAATCGCCCAGGAATCCCGACGTCCCCCTGTGCGGGAGGCCAGGCAGCTCACCACCACATCAGCGGGCTGATCAAAGGCGTTGCTGGCGATGGATTCTGGATCGGTGACATCACCGAAGCGCACCTCAGCACCAGGGAAATCCCTGATCACCTGATCGCGATCCTGAGTGCCGCCAATGCCGCTGCAGGCTCTTGCGAAGGCCACCACCTGATACCCGCGCCCCACCAGTTCCTTCACCACGAAGCGGCCGATGTATCCGGTTGCGCCGAACACCACCACCCGAACCTGCTGCGGAGGGCGATTGCGGAAATCGTGGCGCAGGGGCATCGATGAAGGCCTGGAAGACCCCAACGCTAGGAACCGGCGGTTGAGCGAAACTAGGCGCCGTTGTTGTGCCGCTGGGCGATGGCGCCTTCTGATCTGAAGCGGAGATGGCGATGGCTTGGTCGCCATCCTTTGCGTACGGTTCTGCGCCTCGGTGCAGCGGTGCTTGGTGTTGCTGTCAGTGGCTGGCTGCTCACAAAGCTGTGGCCGGAACCCGACAGAATTGCCAGGGGGATTCCTGCCAATGCCGATAACCCCCGAAGCCTGGCACCGTTTCCGGAGGAACCCGTCACGGTTCTGATCGTGGGCGTTGATGCTGACAAGCTCGGGGATACGAACAACAAGGCAGCACCCAAAGGCCCGGCCAATGCCGACGCCCTGGTTCTGGTGCGAATTTCCGCCGATCAACCGGTTCAGGTATTGCAGCTGCCCACGGAACTGGCTGTACAGCTGCCTGGAGGGAATCAACCCACCAATCTCTCAAGTCTCTGGCTCACCGGTGGTGTGTCTCTTGTCAACGACGCCATCCGCGAGGTGGTCGGACTTCCGGAGGACGTGCCCCAGCGTTACGTGGTGATGCCCCGTCAGGCCCTGCGAAGTCTTGTCGACAAGCTTGGAGAGGTCGATGTCATTCTCAGTCAGTCCTACAAAAGCAAGGACAGCAGCCAGGGATACAGCGTGAATCTCCAGGCGGGGCGTCAGCGTCTCAACGGTGTCCAGGCCGAACAGCTGGCGCGCTTTCGAAAGGACACCCGGGATGATGCCAATCGCCGGGTTCGTCAGGAGCTGCTGATTGAGGCGTTGATCGAACAGATCAAGGCTCCGGGCGGGATTGCGGTGATTCCCTCGCTGGTGAAGTTGTTGGACACTGAGGTGGAAACCAATCTCAGCCAATCCGAACAACTCAGCCTCGCGGCCGCGGCGATTGCCAGTCCGACTCCTGTGCAGATCACCCAGTTCCCGCTGGCGAAACGGGCTGGTGATCAGCTGTTGCGGCAGGTCAAGCCTGGTCTTGCGGCACCGATCTGGCCGCAGCCCTGAGGGCGGTGGTCTTCAGATGTCGACACATGGCTTCCATGGCGTCGCAGTGCTCTTCGCTTTCCGG
>NYUU01000024.1 GCA_002684175.1 Synechococcus sp. CPC35 | reverse complement strand
AGCAGAAACAGATGTTCACCAGACCCATCGAACCCGTCCAAAGGTCGACTTTTGAATGATGCCCACAAGGACCTCTACTGGGAACGAAAAAAAGCTGGATATGAACGTAAATTATGATCTCAAGCCAAGAAAATAAGTCGTTGTTTGTTTCTGTATGAGCCCTTAACAGCCGCTCTCTTACCCAGCAATCATTCAGGTCATCGATCCGTGGGGCTGGACAGCCTGCTAGTACAGCCATCCTCCAACCAGTCTGTAGAAAACTTGAAATTTTGCCCTTGGTTGGGCCAGCATCAAGACTGGGATATCCGATTTTCATGGAGATCCAATCTTCAGCCCTGATCGCTCAGACCGCCCAGATCTCGTATCTGAGAGCGATTCACACCGGAAACACCACCAGAGCTTCAAAGCTGATGGGAGTGATGATCTGCCACCAACTGATGGCCCTTCGTCAAAAGCTGACCATCGCCTTCGCTCTCTGGACAGAGCAAGATCATCCGCCTCGCGTGGGGTGAAGAGACCGCCACCACAACGTTTGCTCAATCAGATGCATCCGTTGATGACGGGCTGGATCAAAGCAGTTCCCCCCCGAATCGAGAGGGTCTGGAGACTGGAGCTGGTGGCACCATCAGTTCTCCATACACAGCAGTCAATCCCCAGCGAAACGGCTGGCTTGAAGGAATCTGACAATTGCTTGCGCAAGTGATCAGCCAGGGGCCAGAACTGAGTCAGCAGAGCTGGCCTCACCATGGCTCCAAGCACCGGCCCACGGGACACAGCAGATTTCAGGACGTCTTTGATCACAGCAGCTGGAGTTATGGCAGGCCTGGGCTGTTTGGCAGTTGTGATCACAGGCGGCTTCATGACTGGTGAGGCATTTAAGAAAGGGGTTGATCACGTGCCTGTCCATGCACCGGCACCGCTTGAATTTCCCCTGACGCCATAACTCAGCCCAAATGTGGCAAAGCAGGAATAGCTTTTCTCATCCCGCTAGTAATCATCAAAACACATATTTCAAATGCCAAAATCTCACACTAAAAACAATTCACTACAATAATTCAGTATATTTAACCGAAAGGTCTTTGACTGCTGTCAGCACTTAGAAATCAAGTCTTTCGTCAGATAATGCCTCTTCGCATCTTACTAATGACATGGGAAGATCGAAAACGGACATAGCGATACTCAGCTTGAGAGGAAACGCAAAGATCAAATGATGCATTTCTTTTTATCGACAATGCTCCAAACTCCCTCACCATCTGCGACCTGATCCTTGAAGCGATAAATGAATCTGGCAGCCGTAGCGCGTGATTCAAAGCATTTCAGAAGGCCGCTCTTCTCCTCCAGCACCCAGCAGTTCCATTGTTGAGAGTCTTTCATCAAGTGAATCACTCAGCAATGGAAGGTTACTGGGCCTCAGCTTCCCAAAAGTGACACAGTCCAGCATCTTTATTCACATCATCACGAGAAGCGAGCCTTGTGCTTGAGGCAGAGTTCAGAAAGGAGGCCCAAAGAAACAATCCTCGGGATACCGTCCGTTGGCAGATGGCTTTGTGCAATGCTTTTCAAAGCCCTCTCTCCATTCCTTTTCATCCTGTGGATTCGTGAAGATAGGAACAATATCTCCAGAGATCGACGACAACATCTGACGGTCTGATTGACCGTAGTTGTGCTGATTGCACATCAATGGCTCAACAAAATGATTTAATTCTGAGGAATTTGTGATCGAGAACAAATTCTGGTCGAGTTCAAACATGATTCTCAGCGGGTGGTGTGGTGCTACGAAGCTCTCGCCCCGTCAGATTGATCTTCTCCGCCATAGTCCAAGACCGAATCCCCCATCAAGGGGAGCGTCAGAAAGTTCCCCCCTTCGGGTGAGTCAGAGATTGATCTGAGAGTGGGCCGTCGATCGATCCTGAAAAGACCTTCAACACAAAAGGCTCTTCAATTCCTCAGGGAATATTCCAAATGCGGGATTTCATCGGCAATCAACAATGCGCACTCGTTAGTCGCAGCAGGCTTCAGTGCCCTGTTCCGAGCCCCGTCAAACAGAACCTGGTGCTTATGAATTGATTAAGAACGAGGGCAAACCAACTGCTCTCAAAGCTTTGGATCATCTGCAATCGACCCGCCAATCCCTGATGCCACTCGTTCCAGTAAAAACAACATTGGGATCGTGATTTTGCTCCTGTGAAACCGCTCAGAAAAGGTCCTAAAACTGTACCTCTCAGGGCGGCTGTCCCCGCTTCCATCAGATACGCAGCCGGCATAGACCGAGCAGGTCCCACTCGGAGACACCCATGACAACAACCACACTGAAAGCACCCACCGGATTGGTGACTCGCGACCTGGAAGGGCATGACAACGTCTACGCCATTGAGACGCCCATGAAAATCGCTGGNCCTGATGCGGGTTGGGGATTCCACGAGCGTGCGGAAAAACTGAACGGCCGGCTGGCAATGNTCGGCTTCCTTGCTGCNATCGCAACAGAGCTGATCAGNGGTGAAGGACTGCTCCAAACCATNGGACTCTGAGCCGGATTCATCCGGACAATCAACCAGCCCGGTGCTGCATATCGCTCAACATCACCGGGCATTTCTGGTTTCGTTCAGATCGTCAGCTGGCGATCTCTGGAATCCAGAAACTTTTGCCAACGGCTCGCATCCCGAGTTTCATTTTGTCGCGAACGATCCACTGAGCAAAGGTATTGCTGTTGGGGCCAGGCCAGTATCGGTACGTCTCAATAAACGGGTAGCTGCCTGGGGACGATTCAATCCTCTCAACAATTGGTAACGCTTCATCGCCCACCCACTGCTGAATTGATCGCGATGGACCATTGCCGACACCCTGCCAGGGAGCCAGAAGATTCTTGTGAAGATGCCCCCAGCAACAATCATTCAGGCGAGCGCGCTGCCATATCTCCCAGCGATCACATTTCTGGCAACTACTTCCGTCGATACCACGAATCACAACAAGCCAATAATGATCTGCAAAGACACCAGCCAATCCCGGTATTTTTGCAGCCCGTAGCTCAACCTTGATCGTTTCCATGCCCTAATCCATGACCTAAAAGGGATTCCTGCGCCCAGCCATTATGTCGCCAAAGAAGAGCAGGACTGACGAGCCATCCGCTACGGGGATCAAACGAATCAAATCAAAATCTTCAGACGATGCACCCATGAGAGTTCGAATATATTTTAATTTAAGCGCAACAAGAGAAAGGACTCTGATCTATCTTGAGTCATGATTTTTTTTTCAAAGAGGACACTATGAAGCTTATCCAAGCCAAAGCTTTGACTCCTTTTCAGGACAGACTAATCTCAAGCTTCAATGTTCGGTTAGGAATTGGATTTATCCTAAATCATGGAAAGTCGTTAAATACAAACGTACGCATTTCAATGCATTAAACTAATCGTAATTGAATCACTCCCTTGGCCGAGCCGGTATCGCTATGACGCGAACCCATGACAAGCGAATCTGGGAAAGGAAATCTGAGAACTTGATGTGAATCACAGATGTTCCCCACTCAACACCTCAATCCATGCTAAAATGATATGCAAGCATCCAAATCGAAGCCAAGATTCATCACTGATTCATGGTGATCAATTGCATATCTTTTTAATTTGGCACTTCGAAGCTGCGCTATCCTGCGAATCCAAAACAAACCATGGCCAAAATCAAGCTAACAACCGTTCTTCCAAATTCTTTCAAGAATTTCAAGGGCTTGAGCATTGTGGTTTTAAATGGCAAGAAGAAAGAGCTGATTACCCGTAATTTAAACAAACGCAAACAGAGATTCAGGCTAAACCAGGATGACTGTCTTCAAAGCAGGAAAAATGGGATCTTAAGAATTAAAATTGTTGACAAGAACGGGGGGAAAGTAAATTTCAAACGAGGCAAGGATGGATTTGATTTCGATGCTGACGAGCAAATATTTACTTGCAGAGTATCGCGCAATAAGAATAATTATAAAAAAAAGATCCGTTTTTCAGGACTTAAGCTTATTCAATCCGATATTAGTACGCCCATTGTAAAGCCAGACATTAGCCCGCCTACTTTTAAAGTTAATTTTCCAACGTCTATTAATGAAGGTATCAATGTAGGTACTGTCTTATTTCGCGCAGCAGCTGAAGATGACTCAGCAGGCTCCATTAGTTACAGTCTTCGTGGCAGTGATGCTGCATCGTTCTCGATTGATCAAATTTCTGGTGAAATCACTGTTCGTCAACATATTGATTTTGAGTCAAAAGAAAAATATGAATTCAGGGTCGTTGCGACTGATTCCAGTCAAAACAGTATCAGTCGAGTCTTGACACTTGATGTTACCAACGTTGAAGACTCCGGCGACTTTATCAATCTTTCTGTTGAGCGCGATATCTATGATGAAAACACTGGAAAAATAGTTAACAATGTGGACGATTCAGTAATAATTTCCAATCCCTTGTTGCTAGTCAGGCCCGAGCGTTTCAGCAAATTAGACGAATCGATTGTCGCACAACCGAACAATTTTGGCCAAGGTGAATCTTTAATTGATCCTTCAAATGAAGACAATGATATCTTAACGGTTAAAACAAATGCAGCTCACAATGCTCAATTAACTTTTGCACCTTCAGGCAACAATACTATCACCAATATTGAAACTCTTGTGGTCGATGGTGAGCAAGACAACTCTTTTGAACTTAGCCTATCTGACTTCAGTGCACTCAATAAACTTAAAGTCGAAGGTTCTTTCCTCCTTGATGTTAAAATTAAAAATTATCTTGACTCTGCACAAGTCTCAGTTTTTGATTTTTCAGGTTCCACAAATGAAAAAATTGGATTCATTTTGGACCCACTTAATAATACAGGCACTTCCTCCAAAGGTTTTTTATCGGTCCTTGGTTCTCCCGGTAGCGATCAATTCTTTGCTGGTTTAAATGCAATAACTGTTTATGCTGGTGGTGGTGACGACTCAATCAAGGGCTCAGATGGACTCTCAGATTATATTGCAGGAGAGGAAGGTGCTGATGTAATTGACATTACAGAGGCCAACCCTAAAAGAGATAGAATTCATATAGATCTGAATCTCTCATCCGATGACGCTGATGTGATTACTGGATTCCTTGGATTCAACAATCCAGACAATAATAACAAACAGCATGATATTTTGGAGTTTGATGCGCTGAGCCTTTCCAATTACACGACCGGCATTCCCCTAAGACAAGTCAATAAGTCTGAGATCACGTCTGATTTCAATTCAGATCCTAAAAATGCACTGAAAAATAAATTCATTGTAGATAAGTTTAATCAAATAAACAAAATCAATTTTTCTTCTCTAATTGGTAGCGATTTTCTCGCGCTGGCAAGTGACACTGGTCAACTTTTTCACAGTCAAAGCGGTGATTTTAAGAAAGATAAAATTTTGTTGGCCAGCATAGATGACGCCGCGAACTTTTTAGCCAACCAAAATGTTCATATTGTTTGATTGCTTGGGAGTCTAGCCTCCCCATAGAAGATGAATCACCTGAAGCAATGAACCATATCGACTTAAATCATATTTTTGCCAAAATAAAACGTGTAGCAATAATACCTGACAAAAGCGGTCGTGAGGGAAATACTGAAACTAAAATAATCTATTCAGCTATCCACCGTTCGAGGAATGAAATTCGGCAGTTTACTGACGCTGATTTGCT
>NYUU01000023.1 GCA_002684175.1 Synechococcus sp. CPC35 | reverse complement strand
TTTGCGTGTGATCACCGCTTTGCGTCGGTTCGGATAAAGCTCCCTGCAGAGGGGGCAGATGCGGCCGTCGCAGCCACGGGCGGTGCAGAACTCCCTTCCATAGAAAATGATCTGAAGATGAAGCCTGTTCCACTCCTTTTTGGGGAACAGTCGCTTCAGATCCAGTTCCGTGCGGGACACCGAGTTCCCCTCACTCAGGCCCCAGCGCTGCGCCAGTCTGTGGATGTGGGTATCCACAGGAAAAGCCGGAACCCCGAATGCCTGGGCCATCACCACACTGGCGGTCTTGTGTCCCACTCCCGGCAGGGCTTCGAGAGCCTCGAAACTCTGTGGCACCTGCCTGCCATGCTTTTCGATCAGAATCTCAGCAAGGCGTCGGACGTTCTTCGCCTTTGTTCTGGCCAGCCCCAGCTGCCGGATGTGACCAAGGATCTCCTCTTCCTCCAGAGATGCCATGGCCACAGGGTCAGGCCCCGCGGCAAACAGTGACGGTGTCACTTCGTTCACCTTCTTGTCCGTGCACTGGGCACTGAGCAGCACAGCAATCAGCAGGGTGAACGGATCGCTGTGGTCGAGGGGAACCGGAGGATCCGGATAATGCTCGTTGAGCCGCTGCAGCACAAGGGCGGCTCGTTCCTTTTTCAGCACTGCTGCGACGATTCGCGACCTGAATCTATTGAAGACGCAGATCATTCAGCAGCATGATTCGGTTCCCTGATTCATTTGCACGCGCATCAGATCGTGCAACAGTTGAATGGTGTGGAACGTGGTTCACCGTCCCCTGCGTCTGTCCATGCTCACTCACCTACGTCGTCACTTCGTTCTCCCGATTCTCATTGCATCACTGGCGGTGAGCGGTGGCTGCCGTCGACCTGACCCGTCTGAGCAAGCTGGTGCTGGAAGGTCTTCTGACGACGAGAAACCCAGGGTATTCACCACATTCACGGTTCTTGCCGACCTGGCTCGTCAGGTGGCGGGAGATCGACTTTCCGTGAATTCGATCGTGAAGACCGGGGCTGAAATTCATGGTTACCAGCCCACCCCCAGCGATGTGGAACGGGCCAGCAGTGCAGATCTGATCGTCGAGAATGGTCTTGGTCTTGAACTGTGGAGCAGGCGATTCACGGCAGCGGCTGGAAACGTCCCCACCGTCACGCTTTCGGACGGAATGAAACCGTTGCTGATTGAGGAGGATGCGTATGCCGGCAAGCCCAATCCCCATGCCTGGATGTCGCCGAAGCGAACCATGAGCTATGTGGACCGTCTGGTGGAGGCATTCACCCGTCTCGATCCCGACGGTGCTGATCAGTTCAGACGGAATGGTGAGTCCTACAAGGCAAAACTTCGCGAACTCGATAGTGAACTGCGTTCATCCCTTGCGTCGATTCCTCCCGAACGTCGACTGCTTGTGAGCTGTGAAGGAGCTCTCAGCTATCTCGCATCGGACTATGGACTGAAGGAGGCCTATCTCTGGCCTGTTAACGCTGAAAGTCAGGTCACCCCGAAACGTATGGCCCGTCTGATCACCAGGGTGAAGGACAGCGGTGTGCCTGCGGTGTTCTGTGAAAGCACCGTCAGTGACAAAGCACAGCGCGAGGTGGCGGCTGCCACAGGAGCCCGTTTCGGCGGAACCTTCTTCGTCGACTCCCTGTCGTCGGCTGACGGCCCTGCTCCCAACCTGCTGGAGCTTCAACGCCACAATGTTGAGTTGATCAGGAAGGGACTGACGGGAGGAGACGGCTGATGCGGATCGAGGCTGAACAACTCTGCGTTGATTACAACGGCACAGTGGCGCTTTATGACGCCAGTCTTCATCTGCCGGCTGGCTGCATCTGCGGGCTGGTGGGCATGAATGGTGCCGGTAAGTCCACCCTGTTCAAGGCTCTCACCGGATTCGTCCGTCCCTCCAGAGGCTGGATCCGAATCAATGGCAGAGGAATCCGGGAGGCGCAGAAGCTTCAGAGCGTTGCCTACGTTCCGCAGTCGGAGGAGGTTGATTGTCAGTTCCCGGTTTCAATCTGGGATGTCGTGATGATGGGCCGATACGGAGCCATGAACCTGCTGCGTATTCCCCGCAGCTCCGATCGTGTCGCCGTCCGAGACGCCCTTGAACGCGTCGACCTGCTTGACCTTCGCAATCGACCGATCAGCACCTTGTCCGGTGGACAGCGCAAACGCACCTTCCTGGCCAGAGCCATTGCTCAGCGTGCCGATGTTCTGTTGCTTGATGAACCCTTCAATGGGGTGGATGTGCGCACCGAACAGCTGATGGCAAAGCTGTTCTTTCAGTTACGGGAAAGCGGTTGCACGATGCTGATTTCCACGCACGATCTCAGCCATGTGCGCGATTTCTGCGATGTGGTGGTGTTGATCAACAAAACAGTGCTGGCCTACGGCGATACCTCAGAGGTGTTCACACCTGAGAACCTCGCCATGACCTTCGGTGGACTCCCCCCGGATTCGCTCACCAGCAACAGTTCGCCAGAGGATTCGATCTGAACCTCGGATTCAGTCTGATCCCTGTCTCATCACTCGATTCAGCACTGCCTGCTTGATTCGGGCCCGATCCCGTTCCACATAGATCTCAGCCCAGAGTCCTGGCTTGGCTTTGCTGCGGATGGCATCCAGTTCCGTTTCCAGCCCGCTCATCACCGTCTCAACGAAAGAGTCGGGGTTATCGCCGAAACTCTCATAACCATTGAGTGCCTTATCCAGACGTTTGATCAGACGGGAAGCGCGGGACATGAACTCAGAAAGACTCGAAAATTTTTCTGAGAACGATAAGTCTCGGGCTTCCCTCCGCAACATCGATTGAGGATCTAGACATGCGGGCCAGACAAGGGTCATTCAGCCGGTTCCGAAGCCCCCTTTTCAGCTTCTGAGCCCGGTGTCAGGCGGATTCCCGTGCTCTCCTGAAGCTGCTTCAGCAAGGTTGCCAGCGAAAGATTGGTGCCGCCGTTCCGCTCACCGATCAGATTCACTTCCTCGACCACGATCGGTTGAACCGTGTCACTCAGCATGGTGAGCAGTGGTTCGAGTTTCTGCAGCAGGAACAGCCTTTTGGCATCATCACCGGACCGTTTCAACGACTCCACCAGATCTCGCAGGCCTTCCGCCTGGGAACGTCCCTGCTCGACGATCGTGGCAGCTTCGCCCTTGGCCTCGGCGATCATCGTTTCGCATTCCGATTCAGCGGGGGCGATCACATCCGCCTGAAGCTGCTGGGTGATCTGCTTGATCCGCTCCTCCTGCACCGGAAGTTCGGCTTCCGCCCGGGCCAGTTCGGCACCCACCTGCGCCTCCACCTCAGCCACGACGGCATCACGCTTGGTCATCGTGTCTTTCACCCGTTTGTCCGCATTGGCGGTTGCGATCGCCAGCTCCTTGTCAAGACGACGCAGAGCAGTGATCCGTTCGTTTTCCGACTGTTTCACGGAAGACTGGGATTTCGCTTCAGCCTCGGCGATTCTGGAGTCCCGTTTCAGCTCGACAAGCTGCTTGCGGCCAATGGAATCCAGGTAGCGCACATCATCGGAGATGTTCTGGATCTGAAGTGTGTCCAGCGCCAGTCCCAGTTTCTGAAGATCATCTTCCGCCTCTTCCAGCAGCGTGCGGGCAAAGGTGATCTTGTCCTCATTCAGCTGCTCCGGAGTGAGGCTTGCCATCACACCGCGCAGATTTCCTTCAAGGGTCTCTTTGGCGATGTGGCGGATGTCGTCCTGACTTTTCCCGATCAATCGCTCGATGGCGTTGTGAATTCCGGGTTCCTCCCCTGAGATCTTGATGTTGGCCACTCCGGAGACGTTGAGTGGAACACCACCTTTTGAGTAGGCGTTGTCCACTCGAAGGTCGATGATCATGTTGCTGAGATCCAGTCGCATCACCTCCTCCAGCAGCGGGATGCGAAGTGCACTGCCGCCACGCACCGTGCGGTATCCGACGCGTTCACCGGATCCGGTGGTGCGTCGAAGCCCTGCGAAGATCAGCACTTCGCTCGGCTGGCAGATGTAGTACAGCTGGCGGAGAAGCACCACGAAGGCCCAGAAACCGGCGGCGCCGGTGAGTCCGATTGCGATCAGCATCAGAAGTCTCCTGAAGGTGTTGAGAGGGTGGCCAGCAGATCGATGCCCAGAATCTGTTTGACCTGATCGAAGAACTGGCGAACCACGACATGGTTCAGAGCCACAAGGCTGGCGAGACTTGCGGACGCGTCACCATCGAGAGTGGTGATCCGTTTCAGCTGCAGACGGCCTGGCAGGCGCGTGGCCTGATCGAGAACCATTTCGATCTGNTGCANCAGGAAGACGAGTTCAGCNGCGCTTCCGGCTTCCTCCCAGACCTGTGTCAGCAGATCGTTCACCAGGGCGCTGGCCTTNACATCCTCNGCGGTGGCNGCTGCCTGGCCACGGGCCCGGAGCTCCTTGGCCTGACGACTCGCCTGAGCAGGCATCACCTGTTCGGCCTGTAGACGAAGCCGTTCGAGCTGCGCTCTCACCTTCTGCAGTTTCTGCTCCGCCCGGGCCTGAGCCTCCCGTTCGGCCGCGGTTGTGCGTTCCTCCTCGGAGCGCGCTTTCTTTTCCATCACGGCCACTTTGGTGCGCACGTCGTTGTCCTTCTCCACAACAACGGTCTCCGCTTCCGTGCGAACGACCTCAGCCACCTCCTCCATCTCCGCCTCCACGCGCTCGGCCTGGCCGATCGCTTCCGATTCGGCGATCTCAGCGTCCCGCACAATCTGCGCAACGCGGCGACGGCTGATTGAATTCAGGTAGTCAACATCGTCTGAAACGCTCTGAATCTTGAGCGTGTCGAGCTGAAGTCCCAGCCGACGCAGATCGTCACCGACGTCCTCAGCGATCTGTTCAGCGAAGCGCAGCCGATCCTCGTTCACCTGTTCCGGTGTGAGCTGTGCCAGCACACTGCGCAGATTTCCCTCGAGGTTCTCCTTGGCCACCTGAACGATCTCTAGGGAATCGCGTCCGAGAAACCGCTCAATCGCGTTGTTGCGCACGGCGGGATCCGTGCTCACCTTCACGTTGGCGATCGCCTGGATATTCAGCGGGGTGCCGCCATTGGAATAGGCATTGTTCACTTCAACGAGCACCGGCAGCAACGTCACATCCATGCGACGGGCCGTCTCAAGGATCGGTTTCACGAAGGTCCAGCCTCCCTTGGCCACCACCCGGTATCCCTTCTTCCCCTGCTCGCCCTGGTTGGATGTGGAGCCTGTCACCACCAGCATTTCGTTGGGCCGACAGATGCGGATCATCCAGCGTGAGATCAGCGTCAGCGCCACAAGGGTGACGACAACAACGCCGGCGGCCCCGGCGATTGACGAGCCCGAGTCGGATCGTTGCCCGACCTGGGCGGGGACAGAAGTGGTCGGGACGCTCTGCGCCACGACATGAGGCCCGGCCATTGTCTGAAGAAGCATCTGCGCGATGTCTAGCCAGACGTTTGTCCACTGGCTGCAGATGAGGGCTGAAGATCAGTCCTTGATCAGTCCGGTCGCTGATCGGTCTCCAGAGGCTCCACTTGCAGGGTGTGCTGATCACTGGCGGTCACCACCACCGCCCTCCCCTTTTCCAGAGCTCCGCTCAGGCTGCGTGCCGGTCGTCTTAAAAGACTTCCGCGTGCAGTCACCTCAACGAAACCGCGTTCGCCTTCACAGATTGCCAGGGTCACGCAACCCACCAATCCGATCAGTTCGTCATTGTGGACAAGGCTGTCCGCTTCCCGCCGTGCCAGCAAACGCAGCAGATGAGCGGCGGCCCAGCCCATCACCACACCCATGACCAGGGCCACTGCCAGTCCGGTCGCTTCTGCCCCTCCGCTGTTGAACAGTGTCATCAGCAGACCGCTCAGACCGAAGCCGAACAACCCGAAGGACCAGAACGGTGTGCTGAAAAGAACCGCCAGGTTTCCACCGGAACCATCTGCAGTGAGTGGATCGTCTCCATCGTTGANGGAAAGACTCACCAGAACGGCTCCGGCGATCAGGCAGATCAGNTAGGTGAGCGTCATGACNGCTGANGATCCACCACTTCATTACGCATCATNCTNGTCAGCACGNTGGCAAGGTCNTCGGTGAGGTTGTCAACCGTCTGACGACGATTGTTGCGGTAGTCGNCCAGCCGCTCACGGATGCTGATCGGATCAGCCACGCTCAGTTCAACCCGNTGNGGCCCNAGCCCGGGTTTGGCNTTCCAGGGTCGGTCTTCGATCCAGGCGATCGCCTCCTCCACNAGCAGCAGCATTTCTCCGAAACGGTCGAAGTCGGGCTGATCCGCCACGTAATGACCACTNACACCNGTGAAGTGTTCCACCAGACGCATCCGCGTCAGCTGCAGATCCGCTTCGCGGGCTTCCCAGTCCGCCAGGCTGCGTTCNAGGGGAGGCAGCTGATCCACTCCTTCGCGGTAGATCCTGTCCCAGGCNGCCTGCTCAATGCGTCGGCAGCGTTCCTGCAGTGAGCCGCTTCCGTTCAGGCAGAAGTGGCTCTCCGCTTTTCTGAGACCGTGCAGTCGATAGGCCCTGATCCGATCNGAGAGGGGCAGATCCTNTTCCGGTCGNAGTCGCTCCAGTTGTTCGAGTGCGTTCATCAGGGCNGCGCCGATGTCCGTTAACCGCTGACGTCGCTGCTCCATCGGATCACNTCGCCTGNCTNGGTNGTNGTCGGTCAGTCCGAGATGGGCCTCAAGGGCCAGCAGGCGTTGATCCAGGGCNGTCCAGTCCTGCCTCCGCCAGCTGTAGNGAAGACAGACGGGAAGCACGATCAGCTGTTTGGACTCTCCAGCTCGCTCCATGTCCTCNGCAGCCCAGAAGGCAAGCTGNGCAACACCCGGTTCCANCGGCGCCATCTCGCCGGANAGATTGTTCGTTGCACCTTCAGGCGCCACCACCAGTGGATAGCGACCNTGGGCAAGGGTCTGTCTCGCTTGGGCCAGAGCCGGGCGATCGAGGCGCCCGCGATGGATGGCGATGCCTCCACAGCGTTGCAGCAGCCAGCCGATCTGCGGTCCTGCCCAGATTGGAATGCCGCGGTCGTACAGGAAACGCAGCTCAACTGGGCGCGGCAGGGGCTGATTCAGGCGGCGTGCGTAACGCCCTGCCTGATTCCAGAACAGGTCCGCCAGCACCAGAGGATCTCGTGTGCTGGGGTGTCGGAAGGCGATCAGCAGATTGCAGTCACCGTTCTGCTGTGCGCTGAAGGCCTTCGCCAGGCTCTGCGCCGCCTGGTCATTGTCCAGCGCCAGACCCTGGCTCCGGAACAGCAGCGGCAACAGTCGTCTCAGCAGCGACTGAACGATCCGGCTCGGCCGTGTCGGCAGCCGATGCAAGGCTGGCCGGGCGTTCTGAATGGAGGCGCGGGGCATCAGACCTCATGCAGGCGCGTTCATACTGATCCGATGGAACTGCTGCTGGAACCCCTCCGTCACGCGTTCATGCTTAAAGCGCTGGCAGTCAGCGCACTGGTGGGTGGCGTCTGCGGCCTGCTGTCCTGCTACATGACGCTTAAGGGTTGGGCGCTGATGGGCGATGCGGTGTCCCACGCGGTGTTGCCCGGTGTTGTCGTGGCCTACGCCCTGGGACTTCCCTTTTCCCTCGGGGCATTTGTGTTTGGTGTTGGCTCTGTGGCCGCAATCGGATTTGTGAAGCAGAAATCCCGGGTGAAGGAGGACACGGTGATCGGCCTGGTGTTCACGGGATTCTTTGCACTCGGCCTGGTTCTCATCTCACGAACGCGCAGCAACATCGATCTCACCCACATTCTTTTTGGAAACGTCCTGGGAATTACAGCCAGTGATATCCAGCAAACATTGCTGATATCGGCTCTTGTCCTGACGCTGCTGATCGTGTACCGAAGGGATCTGATGCTGTTCTGCTTCGATCCCACCCACGCGCGGTCCATCGGCATCAACACTGGATTGCTGCATTACATGCTGCTTGGGCTTCTTTCCCTGGCGGCGGTGGCCGGACTTCAGACCGTGGGAATCATTCTGGTTGTCGCCATGCTCATCACACCTGGTGCAACGGCTTATC
>NYUU01000022.1 GCA_002684175.1 Synechococcus sp. CPC35 | reverse complement strand
AAAAAAGGCCAGCGGAGAGGGAAGTCGCCGCTTCGACTCACCACCACGGATGCGGGCTGAGCTGAACGCCCCTGATCCAGCCGAGATCGCAACAGATCCGGCTCACGAATCAGGCAGGTGCAGCGATGGGCCCGAAGCGTGCCTGCACCGATCAGGGTCGCGTCGGCCCAGGCCAGGGACTCTTCAAGCACACGCCGGTCACCAACACCCCCAAGCTGGGCAGCCCCTCCCTCCGGAGGCGCCAAACGTCCGTCGAGGCTGATCGCCAGCACCAGACGCACCGCCGGGCGACCAGCTGCCAAAACACAATCCTCCGCTCAGATGGCGGCGACGGCATCAAGAGCCGCCGGTGTCATCTCAAGCTGAGGCACCTCGGCATAGACCTCGGCTGCGTTGTTGGGACTTTCCTGCAGGCGGATCTTGTGCAGATGGGCCCCGATCGCTCTCACGGGCGTGCTGAGACGATCGGCGATGTGGAGAGCGATGTTCTCCGCAGTGGGAACACAGTCGGCAAAGAACGGCACATCCTTGTTGAGGAACGTGTGATCGAAGGGTTCCACCACCAGATCATCGACAAGACGCTGCAGAGCGGAGAGATCGCAGACCATCCCTGTTCGTGCATCGATCGAACCGCGCACCGTCACATCCACCAAATAGTTATGACCATGCCCGTGAGGGCGGGCACATTTGCCGTAGATCCGTTCGTTCTCCTCCTGGCTCAGCTCTGGACGTGCCAGTCGATGGGCAGCAGCGAAATGGGTGCGGATGGTGAGGAAGGCGTCCATGGGATGTCCGAGATAGTCGGCCCAGAGGCCTGGTTGTTCGTAGAGGCGCAACGCCGTGATCGGCAGATGCGGACTGAGGCGTTGCCACATCGCCCGGACCAGCGCCTCTGTGGTGGGGAGACAACCGCCGGGGGTCGACACATCAAACTCGGGCCAGACGTCGTTGAGAAACCGGAAGTCCAGCTGACCGGTCACTTCACTACGGATGGCGTGCTTGACGTCTGAGAGATTGAGCACCATGCCGTCGGAATCGAGGCCGCCGGCCATGGAGACAATCAGTTCGTAGTTGTGACCATGGCCAGGGGCCAGAGCACAGGGGCCGAAACGGGCCGCGTTGTCGTCCGCTGAGAATTCAGGCAGCCAGTAACGGTGGCTGGCACTGAAACAGGCGCGCCGGGTGATCACACACCCGCGTCCCAGGCCGTGGCGTGGTGGTGACTTCATTTCAGTCATGTGACATTCCCGCCAGGGTGCATCCTAATGAGCTAGCGGCGATCCTGAGCCATGGTGGAACCCATCCCGTCCCTCAAGCAGCGCCTGGGTGGCCGCAGCCTTTATCTGGTGGGGATGATGGGCAGCGGCAAAACCAGCACCGGCAGGCCCCTGGCGAAACAGCTTGGGTATGGATTCGTGGATGCTGATGCCGTGATCGAGCAGGCCGCGGGCTGCAGCATTGCCGAAATTTTCGAAAACGATGGTGAGGCGAGTTTTCGGACCCTCGAACGCCAGGTGCTCAGTGCCATCAGCCAGCGCCATTCCCTGGTGGTGGCAACTGGGGGCGGGGTGGTCACCCAGCAGGAGAACTGGGGAGTGCTTCACAGCGGCGTCGTGATCTGGCTCGATGTGATGCGCGAGCAGCTGCTCAAACGGCTTCGAGCCGACAGCAACCACAGGCCCCTGCTTGACCAGCCGGATCCCGAGGCTGCGGTGGATGCGCTGCTGGAGGCACGCCGGCCTCTCTATGCCGAAGCTGATCTGACTGTGGTGATCGAGGACGAAACACCCGAACAGGTGGCTGATGGAATCCTGCAACTGCTGCCTCAGCTGCTGAAGGATCCCAGCAAACGCCGGGATGACTGATCTCAGCGTGAGGGGGGTTCAAGCCGCACCGCAAACCACTGGATGTTCATGCCCGGGCTGAGTTCCAGGTCACAGGCGGTGTCGAGCAGCCGCTGGGCCGCCGCCTCAACATCGTGCAGATCCCTGAGATCATCCGGGAGCTGTTCCATGGTTCGCAACCAGCCACTCAGCCATGCCAGGGTGTCGTCAGCGCTGAGAAGCTGTTCGGGTTTCCCCGGTTCCAGCACCACGTAGTCATCACAGGCACGAATCAAGGGATCAGACATGGGACGCGGCTTGCTGGCTCTGCTGATCGGCCTCACCATCCTGATGAGTGGAGCGCCGGCCTGGGCCTCACCCCTTTCAGAACGGGTGGACCAATGGCCTGCCTGGAGCTTGCCGGGGCCTCTCAAACGACCTTCCACCAAAGGTGATCTGATCTATCCCGACTGGTTCGAGGGGCTCTGGGAGGTGAACAGCATCGACGTCGACGCTCCTGAGGATGCACCCCTGACCCATCAGGCCCGATTTGTTCGTGATCGTCGAGGACGGCTGGTGAGCGACCGCAGCTTCAACGCTCTGGCGATCGGCAAGGCGCTTCTGGGAGACCAACTGCTGAGGGTGGAGGACGACCCGGAAACCGCGAACCGCCAGATCGCCAAACTCAAAGGCGACCAGCGCCTGGAGACCACGGTGACAGGGCGGCGTCAGGAAAAACTTGATGCAGCAACCTTCCTGGCCGATGAACTGGTGCTGCAGATCATGCATGCACCCGGACCTCCACGGCTGAGCCGGATCGAAACCCTGAGCCGTTACAGCCGCTGTGGAGATGACATCTGCGCCGACCAGTGGCAGGGGCGCTACGCACCACCGGGCGAAACCCTGAGGAACCCGGCCCTTGATCATCACCACTTCAGACTGCGCTTCAAACCTCTTCCAGAGTCCGCTCCATCAGTTTGAGTTCCAGCTGGTCGCGCCACTCGAACAAGGCCTGCAACTTCGGATGATCACTGAGGCCCGTCACCCCTTTTCCTGCCAGGGCTGAACCGGCAGAAGCTGGGAATTTCAGCAGTGAAAGCTGAGCCGCCACTGCAAGATCCGCCAGCGACATCGCATTTCCCACCAGCCAGGGTGCAGCCTGAACGGAGCGAGCCAGCTGCTCGAGGCTGATCAGCAGATCCGCCCGCTCTCCCTGATTCACCAGTTCTGAAACGTTGCTCACCCAGCCGCCGGGGATCGATCCCATCACCGAACGCACCGGATCGGGNANNTCATCCGGCANCANAGCNACGCGAAGTTCAGGNTCCAGAGCAGCCGCCTGNANCAGTGCCTTGCGGACAGCTGTGGANAGCGTGGTGTCNGCCCAGTCTTCNATCAGATGCACCTGCGATGCCTGGCGGGGATCNTCNGGGATCAANGCAGGTGNGGGCTCCCGTTTCTCCAGATGNCGGGCAATCACCGATGAATCCGCCAGCACNGTGTCGTCGTCCACCAGGACNGGAACCTGNCGCTGACCGGACAGCTGGAACACGGCCACCTGNCCGATNCCAGGGGTGACCTCCACCGTTCTGTANCTGAGCCCCTTGGCCTGCAGCACCATCCGNACCTTCAGGCANAAGGCNGAGTGGCGGAATTGATGAAGTTCCAGCATGGCCAAACGCTCCATGAACAATGAAGAGTAGCCATCAGATTCTGATCTCTGCCNGAGNCGTAAGTGAGATTTCAGNANNATCTCTCACTNATTCCNGNANGGACAAACTGTNNTCNAAAGCTTGAAAAGAATATAAAATAATTATTCAATTATTGATTCCCAGCATCTCGACAAAATCATGTCCAAAATATTATNAAATTCCCTGNTCNCCAGCGAACCTCTGCAATAACAACNTATGAGGGAATTTCTCCTNAACGTCAGNCGCTATCCCCGTTATCTGGTGGCGTTCACNCTGGGGGTGATGAATTCNGTGGTCGAGCCTCTCGCCAGGCGACGCAGNAACCCGGTCACCGCCATCGCTCTTGTGGGAGCGGTGATCAGCGGGCTGATCAGTCTCACCCTGATGCTGCGTGCCATGGTGACCACAGCACCGATGGCGTGATGGCACAGGGGCGTCGAGTCAAGCGGGTGGCCGCCCTGATCCGCAAGGAGACCAGNGAACTGCTGATCAGTGGCATCCGCGACGAACGGGTGCATCAGGGAATGGTCAGCATCACTGATGTNGAGGTGGCCGGCGATCTTCAGCACTGCAAGATCTTCGTGAGCATTTTCGGAGATCCTGCAACCAGAGACCAGGTGATGGATGGCCTTCAGGCCGCCAGTGGCTATCTGCGCGGNGAACTGGGCCGGCGCCTGCAGATGCGCCGTGCCCCGGATGTCGTGTTTCAGCTGGACCGTGGTCTCGAAAAGGGAACGTCCGTGCTGGGGCTGCTGAATCGTCTGGATGATGAGCGCCAGGAACGCGGAGAGATTCCACCGGGAAGTGATGAACTCCAGCCCGNCTGAACNNCCGGCGGGCGATGNNCTGCGCCCGTTGGTGGCCGAACTGCTGGTGATCCGTGCCAGCGGACATCTCGAGGATCAGCAACGCCGTTATCCCCGCTGGGAGCTCAGCAACGCCGAGCTGAAGCAACTGCTCGGCAGTGGAGTGGGTGGCGTGATTCTGCTGGGNGGCAGTGCAACGGAACTGCAGCAACGGACCCGACAGCTGCTGANCTGGGCCGAGCGCCCCCTGCTTCTCTGCGCCGATGTGGAGGAAGGCGTCGGGCAGCGNTTTGAGGGAGCGAGCTGGCTGGTGCCTCCCCTGGCGCTCGGACGCCTGCATCANCGNCAGCCCGATCATGCGCTTGCGCTGGCNNAGCGTTATGGACNCTGCACCGCNGNACAGGCCCGTCGNTGCGGTCTCAACTGGGTGCTGGGCCCGGTCTGCGANGTGAACAACAATCCGTTGAANCCGGTGATCAACGTGCGCGCCTGGGGGGAGGATCCCTNNACCGCNGGCTCCCTGGCGGCCGCCTTTCAACGCGGNCTCTCANCCNGAGGCGTGCTGGGCTGCGCCAAGCATTTCCCCGGCCANGGGGACACGGCCAGCGATTCCCACCTGGACCTGCCGGTTCTGCCCCACGACCGTGAGCGACTGGAGCGCATCGAGCTGCCACCCTTCCGAGCGGCNATCGCCGCCGGAGTGGACAGCGTGATGACGGCTCACCTGCTGCTGCCGNAGCTGGATCCGGANCGNCCNGCCACCCTCTCCCCCGCGGTGCTCACCGATCTGCTGCGCCGCGATCTCGGTTTCGAGGGACTGATCGTGACCGATGCCCTGGTGATGGAGGCGATCGCNTCCCGGCATNGNGCGGGAGAAGCCGCTGTGCTGGCCTTCGAGGCCGGNGCCGATCTGATCCTGATGCCGGCCGATGCNGAANCGGCGATCACGGCACTCTGTGATGGCTTCAGCTCCGGACGGTTGCCGTTGCAGCGGCTGCATCAGGCCCTGCACAGACGCCGTGCAGCCCTGCAGCGGATTGCCAGCAGTGAAGAAGCGGCCACAACCATCAGCGTGACGGCCGACAGGCAACTGGAAGCTGAACTGGTGCAGGCCTGCATCACCACCCGGCCCGCCGGGGGGATCCCTGCCACAACCGGCATCAATCTGATTCGCGTGGATGGGGTGTTCCCGTGTCCGGTCCTGCAGGGCATGGCACCGGCCCGGCAACTGCCGGAACAACAGGGATTTCGAAGCGTGGTGATCCACGGCCAGGGCGTCTCCCCCTGGCAGAACAACCTGGAAGCGCCGCTCGCCCTGGACCGGCTGGGGGAAGGGGCTGTGCTGCTCCAACTTTTTATGCGCGGCAATCCCTTCCGAGGGGGGCAGGACAGCCAGGAACCCTGGAACGCCGCCCTGCTGCAGCTGCAGAGAAGCAACCGC
>NYUU01000021.1 GCA_002684175.1 Synechococcus sp. CPC35 | reverse complement strand
GAGTGACAAACCAAGGCTGTTGAATCCAGCGATCAGCCACTGACAGGCCTGGCGGTAGGCCTCATGACGCTGTCGGGGAGCGTCCGGCCAGATCAGCGCATAGGTGAGCCCACCGGCGTGGAGAACGGCACCGCCCCCGCTCGGTCGCCTCACCATCGACAGGGCTCCCCTGCGGGCCAGACCATCCCAGTGGGACGGCCAGCTGCGCTGATGCAGACCCAGCGAAAGCCACGGTCCTGTCCAGCGGTAGAAGCGCAGCACAGGGACAGGGTGGCGGTGGGAATCCCCGAGCAGCAGAGCATCCAGTGCCATCTGCGTGTAACCATCCGCTTCCAGGGTGGGGATGATGCGGCCTGATTTGGGCATGCTGGGGATCGTCATCGCTCGGACCCTTTGATTCCCTGGTGGGATGTGCCAATCCTGATCGCGCTGGGGCTTCTGGCCGGCGGTCTTGCGGGATTGCTTGGTATCGGCGGTGGGCTGATTTTCGCGCCGCTTCTGCTCTGGCTCGATCTTCCGCCCCATCAGGCCCTTGCCACCAGCAGTTTCGCCATTGTTCCGACGGCCCTGGCAAGCACGGTCACCCATCTCCGCAGCGGCCATCTGCCCGCACGTCCGGGTCTGGCGATCGGTCTGGCTGCTTTCGGATCAGCCTTTCTGTTCGGTGGTCTGGCGGGAGTGGTGTCGGGCTGGGTGCTGCTTGCCATGCAGACCCTGATGTACATCGTGTTGGCCCTTTGTGTGCGGGTGCGGCCAGAGCAGGAGGAGGCAACGGATGAGGACATCGATTCCAGAGCGCCGCTTCTGGCGGCAACCGGATGCATCGCTGGCTGGACCGCCGGCATGCTCGGTCTCGGCGGTGGTCTGGTGATGGTTCCGCTGATGAACGGGGCGATCGCTGTGCCGATCCATCTGGCCGTGCGGCTCAGTTCCCTGGCGGTGCTCTGTTCAGCCAGCGCTGCGTCGCTCCAGTTCCTGCATGAAAGTCGCGGTGTACCTCTGATGGGTCTGTTGCTGGGGGGGGTCGCGGCTTTTGCTGCCCAGTGGACGGCCAGCCGGCTTGATCGCTTCGATGCGGCTGTGCTGGTGCGCTGTCTGCGGGGGCTTGCGGTCGTTCTTGCCCTGGACAGCAGTCGCCGTGCTCTGCAGATCTGGCTCGGTTGACCTGATCCTGTGTTCTGTGTCAGCCCAGCAGCGACCAGAAGCCTGCATCGAGTTCGTATCCCAGGGCTGCCGCCATCAGTGACAGGTTTCCACGCATCGGTCTGCCGTTGTCGTTGCAGAGATCGTCAAGTTGCATCAGGCGATGGGTGATCCAGAGCTCCAGAGCCTGGGGATCAAAGCGCAGCCCATCGCTTCTGCTGAAGCTGTGGGGAACGATCATCGCCACATGGCGCACGAGGCTGCCCTGGTCACGCTCCAGCAGCAAGGGCAGCCAGGGGAAGCGGGCATCGGCCCGCAGGGCCCACAGGCGAGGCTCCGGACACTCAGACAGTTCGCGGGGATCGTCCGATTCCCTGGGCCAGTCAAAATTCAGCTCCAGAATCGGCCCGCTGTCGAGCAGATCCCCTAGCGGCTGTCCGGCCCAGGCCCTCAGTGGAGTGAGGTCAAGATTGCGGATTGATGCGGCATCAATCAGGACCGGATCCATGAGCTGGTGTGACAGGCCTTTGCGAATAATGGCCCGCAACCTCGTTTATGGAGAAGAATGAACGCGTTTGGTATCTCTGTTCGATGGCCACCACTCTCACCACCCCCGAGATTTTCATTGCACTTGTGGTGGCAGCCCATGCGGCAGTGCTGGCTCTGCGACTTTCCATCAGTCTTTACGAGGCATGATTGGCTTCCAGCGCAACGGACTTGGCATGTCCCGTCGGTTGCGTTAAAAGCGGTCATCCGACTGGATGCGTTGACAGCGACCCAGGTTCAAGATCCGCCGTCCGGCGCCAGGCCGGATGCCGCAAGCATTGCAGCTGCAATCCAGCGTCAGACCGATCGCAGAGAGGTGCAGTGCTCCCTGCTTGCGCTCACCGTCAAGGCAGGGCTAATCATTCTTGGTGCAGTCAGCCTGATTCGTCTGTCCGGTGCCTACCAGGAGCGTTTAGCCCGCCATGGAGAGCTGGCGGCAGTTGTCGAGGTTGAAAGCGTCAAACTCAACACCCTTCAGCAACGGTTCGATCGTCTGTTCAGCAACGGTGGTGAGAAACGTCTGATGGGTGAACAGGATCAGTGGATTGCCCCCAACCGCCTTCGCATCATCTGGCGCTGAGATTCGTGACTGCCCACCAGGCCGAAAGAGGTGGAACGTCAGACTGACGACCATCACGTGACCGAAGGATGTCCGCTCCAGGAACCGTTGTGATTACGGGCACCACGTCAGGTGTCGGACTTAATGCCACCAGAGCACTGGTGAACCTCGGTTGGACGGTGATCACCGCCAATCGAAGTCCTCAGCGTGCTGCGGCTGCCGCCGATGAGCTGGACTTGCCCAAGGAGCGATTACGACATGTGCTGATGGATCTCGGTGATCTCGACAGTGTGCGCAGAGCGGTTGATGCCTTGCCGGATTCCATTGATGGTCTGGTCTGCAATGCAGCGGTCTACAAACCCAGGCTCAAGCGCCCGGAGCGTTCACCGCAGGGGTACGAGAGCTCGATGGCCACCAACCATTTCGGCCATTTCCTGCTGGTCCAGCTGCTGTTGGATCGGCTTAAGGCTTCGACCCACCCTTTCAAGCGGGTGGTGATCCTGGGCACGGTGACGGCCAACTCCAAGGAACTTGGAGGCAAGATTCCCATTCCCGCGCCGGCCGATCTCGGTGATCTCTCAGGATTTGAAGCTGGTTTCCAGGATCCGGTGTCCATGGCGAGCGGCAAGCGCTTCAAGCCAGGTAAGGCCTACAAGGACAGCAAGCTGTGCAACATGATCACCACTCAGGAGTTGCACCGACGCCTTCACGCGGAAACGGGGATCAGTTTCACCTCGCTTTATCCAGGTTGCGTTGCTGATACACCGCTGTTTCGCAATACCCCCAGACTGTTCAAAAAGATTTTTCCCTGGTTTCAGAAGAACATCACCGGTGGCTATGTGTCGCAGTCTCTTGCCGGTGAGCGGGTGGCTCAGGTGGTCGCTGATCCTGATTTCGGCGAATCGGGTGTTCACTGGAGCTGGGGCAACCGTCAGACGAAGAATGGTGAGCAGTTCAGCCAGGAACTGTCCGACAAGGCCACCGATCCAGAGACAGCGCGGCGGGTGTGGGAGCTATCGATGCAGCTTGTGGGTCTTTAAATCAAGCGCTGATCGATTTCAGCAACGAGATGCAAATGTCTTTGTTTTTAGAGGTGATATTCCCAATGACCAGGGATTTGAATATTGCGATCGGTGAGGCCGCACAGTTCTCGCTCTGTGAGCTCTCGGCATAAAATTTGAAATAATTCCGGTGGTGCATTTGTCTCGGTGTGATTAATTTTTTTGTGCAGATTTTTATGATCAAGGTAATGCTTTGTCTTGATGCCCAGGAAGTTTTCGATGCTTTCCAGGAATTCTTCCGGATTCGTTTTAATATCATCAAAGATTAGTATTTTGACATTGTCGCTACCCAATCCTGCGCATGCTGCATCGATGTTCTGGCAGTAGCGGCTGTGGTGGTTGGCTTCATCGCTGCCCAGAAAGGCTTTGATTAAATCCTCCTTTTCGAGATTGATGTCCTCTTTATGACTGAATTTGTATTGGCTCCAGAGTCTCTCGCAGGGGTTGCGCAGGATATAAATCGCTTGGACCTGATCAGCAATATCTCTGCGGACATCACTCCAGCCTGTGGAGGGAATCAGTGCCGAGAGATTGCTGAAATCGCAGTTCCACTGAGAGGCTCGGGCTGGCTTTTCAAAGAGGTTGTCGTACCAGGTCGGAGTTGGTGTTCCCTGCAGATAACGCTCTTCGTACCAGGCGCGCATCATCTGCTGCCGTTCGGGACGCAGATTGTTGATTCGACTCAGACGCGCGCTTGCCCGGTGCTGGCGATGCTCCTGGGTAAGGGGCTTTCTGTTGCTGTAGTGGTGGGAAAGAAAATGAATTTCCTTCTCTGGGGTGAAGCACAACTGAGGATGGCTTTCCAGGAGTGAATACAGCCAGGTTGTGCCGGCCTTCATGGCGCCGATGCCAAGAAAGAGCTTCTCCATCAACGCCATTGGATGTTCAGTTGTCGCCGAACAGGCCCCGGATCAGGCTTCAGTCAAATCCCAGCAGGTCGAAGATCTCGCGGTCCTTCAGGGATACGGCCTCCAGGGGCTCCACCTTGTCCAGCATGTTCTGTGCCAGATGCAGGTATTCGTTGCGGACTGCGATCACGTCCTCGTCTTCATCATCCATTTCGAAAATCGTGCACTTCTTCAGCCGCGATCGACGGATGGCGTCCACGTCCTGGAAATGGGCCATGGTTCGCAGTCCCGTACGGGCATTGAACTTGTCGATCTGATCGGTGTCTTTTGAACGGTTGGCGACAACACCGCCAAGCCGCACTTTGTAGTTTTTGGCCTTGGCCTGGATCGCCTGCACGATCCGGTTCATCGCAAAAATGGAATCAAAATCGTTTGCCGTCACGATCAGGCAGTAGTTGGCGTGTTGCAGAGGCGCTGCAAAACCGCCGCACACCACATCCCCGAGCACATCAAAGATCACCACATCCGTGTCTTCCAGCAGGTGGTGCTCCTTCAGCAGCTTCACGGTCTGGCCGGTGACGTACCCGCCGCAGCCTGTTCCTGCAGGAGGGCCGCCGCTCTCAACGCACTTCACGCCGTTGAATCCGTTGAACACGAAATCCTCGGGACGCAGTTCTTCACTGTGGAAGTCCACCTCCTCGAGGATGTCGATCACCGTCGGCACCATCTTGTGGGTGAGGGTGAAGGTGCTGTCGTGCTTTGGATCGCAACCGATCTGAAGCACCCGCTTACCCAGTTTCGAGAAGGCCGCTGAGAGGTTGGAAGACGTTGTGGATTTGCCGATACCGCCCTTGCCGTAGACGGCGATCACCAGGGTTTCCTCCTGGATGTTCGTGGACGGATCCTGGTGGACCTGAACACTGCCTTCGCCGTCGGTCGGTCGCGCCAGGGTTGTAGTCATTCAGCGACCTTCACAAGAGGAGTCAATTTCATTCAACAACAGCACATGGACCGGATTCAAGTTTGATCAAGAAAAGAAAGATGAGTTGTTCCGCTGCAGCTTCCAAGGTGATGTTTTCCTGATAATTGAAATAAATGAGTTCAATTACTCATGCTTTGTAATGCGCTTTTGCGTCATACATCGTCTCGCTTGAAATCTCTCTGCAGCCCACCTGATGGGCATAGGCCTCTGTGTTACGGCGTACCTTTCCACGAACGAAAAAGGGAATCTTCTTCAGCTCGGCTTCAGCATCGGCTGTCCAGACCACGGCGGAGGGATCCACGTCGACGGGAGTGTCGGCTAACGGTGCGGAGGCATTGACGGCCCCTGATCCACCTGCGTGACCCAGGTGACTCTGGTGGCCGTCCACAAATTCAAAATCGTGGCGGAACATGCCGATCAGGTGTTCCTCGAGCCCCATCATCAGTGGATGCACCCAGGCATCGAAAATCACATTGGCCCCTTCCCATCCCATNTGAGGACTGGTGCGAGCGGGAACATCCTGCACATGCATCGGTGTGCTGATCACNGCGCAGGGGATGCCCAGCCGTTTTGCACTGTGCCGCTCCATCTGNGTTCCNAGCACCAGTTCCGGTGCGGCTTCCTCCATCGCGGCTTCCACCGCGAGNTAGTCGTCGCTGATCAGCGCCTCNAGCCCGATCGCTTTCGCCGCCGCCCTCACCGGTCGAGCCATCTCNCGGCTGTAGGTGCCGAGTCCCACCACGGCAAAGCCGAGTTCCTCCCGGCAGATCCNTGCCGCGGCGAGCACATGGGTGCCGTCCCCGAAGATGAAGACCCGNTTGCCGGTGAGGTAAGTGGANTCNACCGATTCCGAATACCAGGGCAGGCGCGATCGGCGATANCCCTCCTCNGCAGAGGGTGGATCCATCCCCAGCAGCTCNTGCACTTCAACCAGGAAGTCGTGGGTGGCACCGACCCCGATCGGCACGGTTCGGCTGAAGGGAATGCCGAAGCTGCGTTCCAGCCAGCTGCAGGTGGATTCGGCGACCTCGGGATAGAGGCAAATATTCAGGTCGGCATTCGGAAGCCTGAGCACATCGGCCACTCCCGCTTCCAGGGGCGCCACAACGCTGACGTCGATGCCGTGCATCGTGAGCAGCTTCTGCACTTCAAGCACGTCGTCGCGGCAGCGGAAGCCCAGCAGTGAGGGGCCCATCAGGTTGACCCTGGGCCGGCGTCCCTCCGTCTTCCAGGCGCCTGCATCGTGTTGAGGCTGTGGTGGCACCTGCGCCTTCAGCAGTCCTCGAACCAGCTGATAAAACGTTTCCGCGGCTCCCCAGTTCTCTTTTTTGCTGTAGGCAGGGAGCTCCAGGGGCACCACTGGCATCGTCAGCCCCATGCCCTGGGCAAGGGCTCCCGGCTGGTCCTGAATCAGTTCGGCGGTGCAGCTCTCACCCACCAGCAGTGCATCCGGCTGGAAGCGATCCACGGCTTCGCGAACATGGCGCTTCACCAGTTCCGCGGTGTCACCCCCCAGATCCCTGGCCTGGAACGTGGTGTAGGTGACCGGGGGACGCTTTCCGCGTCGCTCGATCATCGTGAACAGAAGATCGGCGTAGGTATCTCCCTGCGGTGCATGCAGCACGTAGTGAACCCCTTTCATCGAGGCTGCGATGCGCATGGCCCCCACGTGGGGCGGGCCTTCGTAGGTCCAGAGGGTGAGTTCCATCGGTTCAGGCGTGCACAGGGCGGTTGGACTGGAAGGGGTGCAGTCCTGGATGAATCAGCTCACGCCGACGCAGCGGGCGGGAGAACAGTTCCGCCAGGTCCCCGGCCTGGTCGATGCCGTGAATCGGGCTGAACACCAGCTCAATCGACCATTTGGTGGCGATTCCCTCCGCTTCCAGTGGGTTGGCGAGTCCCATGCCGCACACCACCAGATCCGGCTGGCTCTCCCGGACACGATCCAGTTGCTGCTCCACGTGCTGCCCTTCGATCACGGGCGTGTTTTCCGGAAGCAGCTTCAGCTCCTCTGCCATCTGTTCACGGTTGAGGTAAGGCGTTCCCACTTCCACAAGTTCCATGCCGCACTCCTGTTGCAGGAATCGGGCCAGGGGCAGTTCCAGCTGGGATTCCGGCAGCAGGAAGATGCGCTTTCCAGAAAGAATCTCTCGATGCGGTGCCAGGGCGATCCGGGCCCGATCCATCAGTGGATCGAGCACCTTGTTCACCCGTTCGGCCGGGACTGAAAAGGCGGAGGCCGCGGCCTCCATCCAGCGTCGACTTCCCTCTGCGCCCAGGGGGAAGGGTGTTGTCAGCACCGTTGCACCGCGCTGTTTCAGCAGTCGCGTGGTTTCGGTGAGGAAGGGCTGGGCGAGCAGAACCGTTGTGCCGGGTCCGACCGGAGGCAGGTCCGTCGACTGCCGTGGCGGAAAGCTGCGAACCGTGTTGATACCGAGCTTGGTGAACAGATGGATCAACCGGTCTTCCACCACATCCGCCAGGGTGCCGACAAGCAGCAGCTGACGCTCTTCGCCACTGGGAAGCAGGGGAACCAGCGCCGCCAGGGCGCCATCCTCTCCCTGGGTGAACGTGGTCTCGATTCCGCTGCCGGAGTAGTTCACAACACGCACCCGGCCCTGCAACTCCTCACTGAGTCGCTCGGCAGCGCGGGCGAGATCAAGCTTGATCACTTCGCTGGGACAGGATCCCACCAGGAAGAGCGTGCGTATTTCGGGTCGTCGCTGCAGCAGCTCGCGGCAGACCCTCTCCAGTTCCTCGTGCGCATCCGCCAATCCGGCCAGATCCCGCTCGCTCAGAATGGCCGTGCCGAAGCGCGGTTCCGCGAAGATCATCACTCCGGCGGCGCTCTGGATCAGATGGGCACAGGTGCGTGAGCCCACCACCAGGAAAAAGGCATCGGGCATGCGCCGGTGGAGCCAGACAATCGAGGTGAGACCGCAGAACACCTCCCGTGGTCCGCTTTCCTTCAACAGGGTGGGCCCGGCCATCGGCCGCTCCTTACAAGGTGCACCTCCTACAAGGTGAAGGACGATTGCCCCAACCGACCAGAGCAACAACAAACTCTTTGGGATCGGTTCGGGATCATCGGAAGATCAAAAGCCCTGATGGTGACGATCAAATCTTCTGATCACCGCCAAGACAAGAAAATTTCGGTGCCGATGGGATCGGCACCAAACGTCACATGGGTCAACAACCTGCCTTGAGGCAAAGGCTCTTGGAGCTGGTTCAGAGACGGCGACGGAAGCCGTCGTATCGGCCGTTGTCGGACTCATCGAGCCTGCTCAGGCGCCAGACATTCCTGCTGACTCGCCTGGCCACCAGACCTCCTCGCTCGACACGTTCGGTGCCGGGGCGGGCGCCGAGCAGCAAGGTCACTTCCGCTGTGCTCAGAGGTGCTCCGGTGCTGATGGCAAGGGAGGTGAGCTCAAGGCGGTGACGCAGCTGACGCATTTTTTCCTGCTCCTGGCTGTGGGGGGCTTCAAGCCAGGGCAGGTCGACCTGCCCCTCTTCAGCAAGCCTTTTCATCAAGCCGAAACTGACCATGCCGAGTGCCTGATCGGCGCTGAGATCAACGGGTTTCACGGAGGACTGCTCAGGGATGGCCAAGGTCCACGGTGCGATTGGTCGGACGGTAACGGCTGTCTTCCATCACGCAAGACCGCAGACCACAGCTGTTGAGTGGGGCTCTTGGCCAGGAAATCGTCCGTTACACTCCCGCCATGACCCGTTTCGCCAGCTTCGAGGCCCGGGAGCGGCGCCTTGGCGGAAGCGCTCTCGTCACAGGCACAGAGGTGCGTCCGCAGAGCGAGGACGTCAGCTCTGTTGTGACCACGGACAGCGAATCGCCGCGTCTGATGCGGCAAAACAGTCTCATTCAATCGATTGAGCTCCGCACCTACGTCTTCCTTGATTCACTTCAGCCGCAACTGGCGGCCTACATGGGAACCGTGAGTCAGGGATTTCTCCCGATCCCCGGTGATGCCTGCCTCTGGATGGAGGTTTCTCCCGGTATGGCAGTGCATCGCGTCACCGATATCGCCCTGAAGGCGAGTGATGTGCGGCTTGGTCAGATGGTGGTGGAGAGGGCCTTCGGCTCCATGGCTCTGTACCACCGGGATCAGAGCACCGTGCTCCATTCCGGTGATGTGGTTCTTGAATCGATTGGCAGCTCAGTCGACCGGCGCAATCCAGCCGAGGTGAGCTGGACCGAGGTGATCCGCGCCATCACTCCGGATCATGCTGTGCTGATCAACCGTCAGAACCGCCGCGGCTCGATGATCGAGGCGGGCATGAGCATGTTCATCCTCGAGACCGAACCGGCGGGCTATGTGCTGATCGCCGCCAACGAAGCCGAGAAGTCTTCAAACATCACCTTGGTGGACGTCAAGGCGGTTGGAGCCTTCGGTCGTCTCACCCTGGCCGGTCGAGAAGGGGACGTTGAAGAAGCGGCGGCGGCGGCCATGCGGGCCATCGAGATTGTCAATCAACGCGTCGCGAAGTTCTGAATCGGACCATCTGTTCTGAGCCTGGTTGTCCGTTTCAGTTGAGGCCGAGATAGTTGCGCAGTTGTGGCGCCAGGGCCCGTGCGGCCTTGCCTCGGCTGCCGAGCCGACTCAGCTGGGCCGGGTTCAGTTCGCCGTAGGTGCAGCGTGCTTCGCGCACCCAAAGCAGGGATTCGTAGCCACCGCCGTCGTAGGGAGGGTTCAGCAGCAGCTCACCCCAGCAAACCCCCTCAGCTGTGGCCACACAGCATCCCTGGGGATCGCTTAGCACCATGGTGCTGCGGAAACAGGCGCTGCGGTAGGGCGTGGATCCCACCTCAGTCAGCAGTCGTCTGAGCTTGGATGCGTTGCCATCGGCGTAGCGGGCTGAGAACAGGCCGGGGGCGCCACCGAGGGCATCCACTTCCAGTCCCGAATCGTCCGCAAGAGCCCAGCCACCGGATGCCAGGGCAGCCGCAGACGCTTTGAGCCGAGCGTTTTCGGCATAGCTGGAACCGGTCTCCTCAACATCCAGTTCCTGGGGCTGCCGCTTCACTTGGAGGGAGAGAGGCAGAAGCATGGCTTCAATCTCCGCCACCTTGGTCGGATTGTTGCTGGCAATGGTCAGGATTTGCCGCAAGGACGTAGCCGAAGCAGGGAACCCATTGTGCTTATGGATTTAAAACAACCATCCTTCGACTCACGGAGCGACATGGGTTGAACATTCCACCCCTCAGCTTGGCTTCGGGATCACTCCGAGAGGGAAACTATGGAGTTCGGGGCAG
>NYUU01000020.1 GCA_002684175.1 Synechococcus sp. CPC35 | reverse complement strand
ACGCGAAAATCTGAGCATGAACAGCAGCACACGTCTTTCGGATATTCCGATCGTCCATGCCAGATGAATCTCTCAGAGAGAAAAATATGCCTGAGGATGAATAGTCTTTTTTTATTGGCCAAAAGAATGCTTTGTCGTTGTTGATATCCTTGAGTTTTGGCCAATGCAAGCGCAACTTTTGTTGACTCTGAAGAGTATTTACCGTAATAAGCGAGTCGGTACTGCGGATTGATTGTTGATATTGATGCCGTTGCCGGTTCTCTCAAAGGCAGTTAGGTGGCATTAGGATCGTCTGGGAAGAGCGTATCCACCTATGGCTCTGAAAACATGAAGCATCAGCAAACAGGCATTTTCATCAAAATAAATACTTGTGGCATAAATCTTTGGCGTTGCATGTCGGGAGTTGCTATCGCGAGTACTTATGCTTTGCTGGCGACTCTTCCAGTTATGGCGGATTCAAAGAAAAAAGCGTTTTGTACAGTTGTTCCGCATGATTATCGTCAACCAATTCAACGGGGACATTGCATTATAAATAGTGCAAATGGAAAAACGATTGTTCGTATGCAAGATGGTGTTTATGTTTTTCCAGATCATCAGCGTAATAAATCCTATCATCGCCATGATCGTGATGAAGGAATATGGTTTCATTCGCCGGATAAATTTTCACTTGTAGCGCGTTGGAATGCTGGTAATGATGGCTGTATTGCAGAGAAGGGTTGGTCAGATAGTCGACTTGTTAAGAATCAAAATCAGCTTTGATTGTATCTGCGCATTCTAAATTGCAATTGTTGTTTCGCTCAAAAAAGGATAAATCAATCAATTGTACTAGTTCTTATTGGAGGAGAGGATGATGCTAAGTTCGTTTAATCGATTGATGTCATTCTGTGCTCAAGATAAAGTCGTGGTATTTCGACGTCTTTGCTGGGGCTTGTGGAATTGGAATAGCGCTGGGAATGGTTCGCTTTGATTTTGGGATTCTTGGGCGAATGATGGTTGATAGTGGTTGGATTACACCTGCTGGGATTGGTGATTTGGCAGCAATAAATATGACAGGATATTTATTGGGGTGTTTTCATCAGTCGCAGCTAAAAAATCATCCTTCTGTTGTTAAAATTCTTATGGTTTCATTGCTGCTGATTAATATATCTCTGTGGCTTGAGTCAATACCATTTGGTTTTTTAAGTCAAGCGATTTGCCGATTGATCTGTGGTTGGGGAGCAGCCCATCTTGTGATTGCTCTTCCTGGTTTGGCTTTGACAAAAGTACCCGCAAGGATGAAGCGAAATTGCACAGCTATCATCATGTCGGGTGGTGGAATAGGTGCTCTTGTTGCAGCATTGGCGATTGGTAATTTATCAAATCAAGCCTTCTGGGCTTGGGTGGTTCTTTCCATTTCTGCGACGTTATTTAGTGTTCCTGTTTTAATGTTATTGCTAGGTTATAGGACTCGTTTTAATCAAAATGCTGATTTGAGTTTTTCAGGTGTTCAGCCGACTGATTCACCGCAGTGGAGAAATCTTGTCCTGACGGTATTGGTAATTTTAGGTTTTGTTTTTATGCAGGTGGGGCAGGTGCCTATTGTTCTTTATGAGCCGATTGTGGCTTTTAAAAAATTAGGCTTGGATGCAGGAATGAGTAGTGACTCTCAAAGTTTGTTTGGCTTGGGTCTTACTTTAGGAGCAATAATAACAGCTTTGGTGCCGAGAACTATTCCAACCAGACTGCTTTTACCCTTAGCTTCACTATTTGGATTGCTCGGAGGAGTGATGTTTTGGCAGAGTTCTTCCGAGATGATTTTCTTCCTTTCAGTATGTATTGTCGGTTTTTGGGATATGTCGACAGGCACGTTGACATATGATCGTTTGGGTCAGTTTTCACAAAGCCATCAACCTCGTCATTTATGGGCAATGGCAACGATGCTTGGTGGTATTGGTTTTATCATTTTTTCTTCTTCTACGGCACAACTTGTTGATAAGCATTTGAATTTAATACTAATGGTGGGATCTATTGTCATAGCTTTTCAATTTATTGTCGAAATATTCCAGATTGGATTCAGGGGAAATCAGAAGATGATTGCAGATTAATAATTGGCATTTACTTCCTTAGAATTCCTGGAGCAGTTGAATTTGATGATGACGTGTGCTCAGGATCAGGACCATTCTCTGACCATGGGCGTTCAGTCCGGTCTGTTCCCGGATTAGATCNGTNCCNGCAAGAGCTACTCCACATGTTTCGCTGAANAAGACCGGCAANGTNCCTCGATGGCCNCGCATTCCTTGCAGATCTAAGGCTTGNCGAACCGCTTGTTGTGCTTTCTCTGTTCCATAGTGATCCACAAAATTGGGCCAAAGGTCATTTGTGGGTGTCAAGGTCGAGAAATCAATTGGAGAGTTATTCATCGATTCGGAGAACAGTGGTTCGTTAAATTCACAACCATGTGTGATCATTGTATTTTACATGCATTTAGGTCCATTGAGAGTGGCTTAATAGAAGATTTAGCTCATGTCCTGAGGCGCTAACCAGCATCAGTTGCATATTCAGGATTGATGGAATCAGATTGATTCGATGGCATCTGTAATCATTTTAGATGTGACAGGTATTGTTTCCAAAGCATCACTGTTATCCAGATAGTCTTCGAAGGAGGTGAATCGTTCAATATGTGGATTGGCTCCATTGGCGGAACAGGCTTCTTCCCAATTGCCATCTTCTGGCTTGACCACGACAAAAGACTGGAGAGCTTCTTCAATGTCTCCACCATCCCCGATTCCATCACCGTGCCAGATCGCTTCGAAGAATTCAGGCATCGCTGGCAGTAACGGATCTAAAATTTATTTTAGTGATCGATAGATGAAAATGCACTGTTGCAAGATTGAGGATTTCCTCGATAGAGAGAGCCTCGACTAAGGGATCCTCATTCATGATCTGTTTGGTGATGATGAGGAGCAGATACTTGCCTTTGTTGTCGCGATGTCGTGGTGGAAATCTCTATATTAAGAATATTTTTTCGGCTGAAATTTGTTCTGGTATCTGGTGCCTCAGATGTTCTTTGCAAAATGATTGCTGTTGATTCTCTGACTTGAAAGCGGTACGCGTCGGAAAATATTGAAATCGATTGTCTTTGTTGCTTCGATTTGAGTGCGGCTGAGCTGATGATGCTCAGTACTATAATTCTAGGATGACTGTCAGGCAATAGTTTTTGGCAGCTGTTCACTGCTCATCCAGGAGATACTTGATAGAAAAATCCTGCCGCGAGGATCATATAAGCGGCAAGGAGTAGAACACCCTCCAGCCAATTTGATTGGCCATCTGTTGTTGCTAGATTGCAGACGACGACTGCGAACGTCACTGCCACCACTTCATAGATCCCGAAATTTAGATCGAGAGAATGTCCAAGAAATGGCCCGGCAAGCACCAGAACGGGCACCACTAAAAGTGCAATCAGCAGGGTGGAATTGAGAACAACAGATACGGCAAGATCCATCTTGTTTCGGCGTGCCATGCTCACGGAAGTGACATATTCCGCTGCTCCACCCAGCAGTGGCAGAAGAATCACACCGGTGAAAACATCACTGAGTCCCCAACGTTCTGTTACTGACTCAACCACCTGAACAAACAGATTGGATTCGTAGGCGATCGCAATGGTGGCTGCGGTCAACGTCAACACCCAGATCGGAATTTCAGATTTCGGTGGCTCCTGATTCATTTCTGTTTCAGGTACTGCCGCTGCCACATAAAGGCTTCGATGGGTGCTCAGGGAGAACAGCAGTGTGAATCCGTAAACCAGCAGCAGGACCCAGGCGACGAAGGATGAGAAGGGAAGTGTCGCCTCCTGTTCAACGGTGAAGCCGATGCGATTCAGACCACTCAGGCTGGGGATGAGGATGGACAGGACCGCCAGGGTCATCGCCGTGCCGTTCACCCTGGCGATCGCGGGACTGAAATTCTGTTGCTGACGGCCCACTCCTCCGACGACCATCGAGAGCCCAAGGGCCAGCAGCAGATTCGCCATCACTGAACCGGTGATGCTGGCTTTGACGATGTCGATNAGNCCGGCCCGCAATGCCACCAGTCCGATGATCAGTTCCGNGGCATTGGAAAAAACGGCACTGAGCAGGGCTCCGATCGAAGCACCAAGANTTTCCGNNAGTCGTTCAGTGGCTGTGCTGAGCAGGATCGCCAGAGGAATGATCGCNGCGATCGCATTGAAAAACAGCCATTCATCAGGCCAATCCAGCTGTCTGGCCAGAACAGACAGCGGAACAAGCAAAGCCAGGAGCAGAAGCAACCGAGGCTGTGTTCGTAAAACCGTCACCCTGGCCATGTCAGACACTCAGGCGGTACGGATGTCCGACGACTGATAGCCGGAGCAGCGTTGCTGGTCGAGATGAAGGATGTGTTTTCTTTCTGAGTAATAAAGACTCTGGTAACGCAAAGCCTCCTGGTTCAGTTCGTCGAACAGAGCCTGTATGCGTACCTCCATGTCAATGTCCTCCTGCTGCTGAAGTTTTGTCTGATCGATCAAGACGGCGATGCAGGATTCCAGCGTCTGCAGACGCTGTCCGCTCCAGGCTTCCAGAAGATGGCGGCAGCGTTTGAGACTTTTCTGCCGTTCGAGCAGAGCTGCAATGCCCCGCAGCTGCTCCAGCGGTTCTGACAGTGCCAGACGTTGCAGCTCTCCTGGTTCGAGCAGGGGTGTGAGCCTTGAAACCAGATTGCTGCTTTCCAGCAGGAGTTGATCGGTCAGGAGTCGGGCGAGATCCATCTCCTCCAGTCCATCACCGTTGTCCTCCTCGCGACTGATCGCTTCAAGCCGACCCTCGCCGAGATTGGTTTCCTCCAGTTCAGTGATCGCGGCCCAGAGATGGCGGTGATGGGGAATTGCGAAATCCTCCAGTTCACGACGGCGCAGTTCCTGGCGTATCTCAGCGCGATGGCGCGGGCTGTGAAGGTAAAGACGCAGAAGATCCGCTTCGCAGCGCTCCCGCTGACTGCTTTCGCCCGGCTGCTCATGACGGTTTGATCTTCCATGCCACCGTTGCCCCTTCACCTGCTGGCGCAGGTCTTCTTCCAGCTGCAGGGCTAGACGGCCCTGACCTCCACTGAGTCGTTCCGCAACACGTTGCAGATAGTGGGTTCTCACAGCGGACTGAGGAAGCTTGCCGAGAAGTGCCACCAGAGCGGTGATGGCCTGCTGAAACTGGTCGGCGCGAGTCAGGTCCCGATCGGCCAGTGCCTGCTCGATCTGCCAGTCGAGCCAGAGCGGTGCCTGATCAAGCAGCGAGCGGTACTCCCCGGCACCATGACCCTTGAGGAATTCATCGGGGTCCTTGCCGGACGGGAGGTGCAGCACCCTCAGTTCAAGCTGCCCCTGCAGGGCCAGCTGTTCAACCTCTCCGATGGCGCGGTTCGCAGCCCTCACGCCGGCTCCGTCCGCATCGAAGTTGAGGATGATCCTCTTGCTGTCGCTGATCCGGCACAGCTGTGTGATCTGCTGATTGCTCAGGGCAGTGCCCAGGGCGGCGACAGCATTGGTGATGCCCGCCGCATGCATGGCAATCACATCGAAATAACCCTCCACCACGACGGCGCGATCAGCCTTGCGAATCGGATTAGTCGCCTTATCCAGTCCGAAGAGATGTTTGCCCTTTTCAAACACCTCTGTTTCAGGTGAGTTCAGATATTTGGGATCACTGCCATCGAGGCTGCGACCACCGAAGCCGATCACACGACCCTGTCGATCGTGGATGGGCACGATCACGCGATGGCGAAATCGGTCGTAAAAACCGTTTCCCCCTTTTCGGGGCACAACAAGTCCTGCTGCCTCAAGAATCTCCGGGGAGAGTCCCTCCACCTGCTGCAGATGTTTGAGCAGGCCATCCCACTGATCCGGGGCATAGCCCAGTTCGAATGTCTCAAGAGTGGCTGGACTGAAGCCGCGCTGTTCCGTGAGGTACGCCAGGGCTGCTTGTCCAGAGGGGCTCTTCAACTGGCTGCGAAACCAGCCTGAAGCCAGGGCAAGCGCACGTTGCAGGGTCTCACGTCGGGACAGTTGCTGTCTCAGCCGCTCCTGTTGTGGTCCGTCAACGGTCTCGATCGGCAGCTGATAACGCCGTGCCAGATCCAGAACCACATCACTGAAGCTCTGACGCTGGAACTCCATCAAAAACTTGATGGAATTGCCGCCTGCTCCACAGGAAAAGCAGTAATAGAACTGCTTTGCCGGGGATACCGTCATCGACGGTTTGCTGTCGTCGTGGAAGGGACAGATGCCAACGAATTCCCGACCCTTCTTCTTGAGCACCACGTGCTCACCCACCACTTCAACAATGTCAGCCCTCTCCTTGACGGCTTCAATCGTTCGTGGGTGCAGTCTCGCAGTCACCATCCGTGCATTCTGAAGCGTCGATCAGCCAGATGGAAACGAGCAGGTCACCATGGGGATGTCATATGTCGAGGCTGCCTTGATCGTCCTGAGCCTGACGGTCCTTCGTGTCCTGATACCGCTACTTGCGATCGGTTTCCTGATCCAGGAAGGGCGTGAGGTGTTTGAGCTTCGACAGCTCACAAGCATCACTCTGTTTGCATCGTTTTATCTTGTGGCCGGTTATCAGCTGGCTGTCGGCAGGACCCTGAACCGAATGGCCAGGGTGGAGCTTGCCAGAGAGGCCACCAGGAACTCGGCCCTCATGTTCATCGCCACGCTCTTTTCAGCCATTGATGCAGCACTGGACAGCCTGATCAAAGGGTTTTCGATCAGCCATACCACTGGTCTGGTCGCCCCGATTTTTTTGATTGGCTGGCTGGTCAATCTTTTTGCCGTCGTGCTGGCGGTGGTCTCTTTGATTCGGTTCCTTCCTGTTGTTGCAGTGATACTGCAGGCACCGATCAAGGAGACGACCTCGGAATGAATGCTCCGCCATTTGCATTTGATTGGTGGAGGCGGATTCTTTCAATCATTGATCGTGAATCAATGATTTTGTGATCGCTAAATTTTCATTCTCTGACGATTCAGATCCAACCATCAACCATCAACCACTGACAACTGACCACTGATCTCTCAAGTGGATGGGTCACACATCCCGCCGCCCATTTTGATCTATCGAGGATCGCCGTTGGCAAAGGCTGGGTCGGATTCAGGATGGACTTATTCGAGATGTTTGATTGACAGCCACACAGCGCTTAAGAGAGACGGCAAATCACTGGTGGGCCAGCTTCTTAATCTGCAGGCCTTTAATTCTCAGCTCACTGGCCTTCAGCCTGATGACTGTCTGCGTCAAGCAGCTGAACGGTCGGCTACCCGTGGCCCAGATCGTGCTGATAAGGGCATTGATCAGCATCGGTCTCACCTCTGTGGGACTGAGGCTCGCTTCCGTCTCACCATGGGGGCAGCAACGTCGTTGGCTGATCGCCCGCGGGTTTCTGGGCAGTGTGGCACTGCTCTGCTTCTTCGAAGCGATCTCGAGGCTGCCACTCGCTTCAGCGACCGTGCTCCAGTACACCTACCCCACCTTCACCGCCCTGGCTGCTTTGTTGCTGCTTGGGGAACAACTTCGACGCCGTATCGGTTTCGCCGTGCTTCTCGGCTGGATCGGGATCACTCTTGTCGTTCAGCCCGAATGGCTGACGGGTGCTGCGGCATCTCTGCCGTTGCTGGCTGTTCTCTGTGGAGTTGCCGGAGCTCTGTTCACAGCCCTCGCCTATGTGTGTGTGCGCCGGCTCTCCGGCAGTGAGCATCCCCTGGTGATCATTCTTTATTTTCCGATGATCTCCGTACCTCTCACGCTTCCGTGGGTTCTGCAGCAAGGCGTCTGGCCCTCCGGAAGTGATTGGGTGTGGCTGCTGGGGGTTGGAATTTTCACCCAGCTCGGACAGATCTGGGTGACGGAAGGCCTGGGTTCTCTGCCGGCGGCCCGAGCCACATCAATTAATTACGTGCAGGTGGTTTTTGCGGCAGGTTGGGGATGGCTGTGGTTCTCCGAGGCGATCGACCTCTGGCAGATCTGCGGAGGTGCACTCGTCCTGATAGCGACATTGATCAGTCTTTCAGCACGGAACTGACGGGTCACGCTTTTTCGAGTCCCAGCGGGTAGGTGATCCAGGTCTGCAGCCCATCTCCCCCAGGCCCGCTTGGTCGTGCCAGTCTCCAGCTCTGGCCGCGATCACCCCGCTCAAGCACCACGTCGAATGGACTGTCCACCTGGATCGGGTCACCAGCCAGCTGCCAGTCGAACTGACCTGTTAACCGAAGGCCCTCGGCCTGACCAAGTCTGATCGTCTCCTCATGATCAATTCGAATCCGACTCACCTTTGCTGGAGAAGTCGTCGGAGGGTCAGTCGTTGGCAGGTCAAGGGATGTCGCTATGGCTGACTGCGTGAGCTGAATCTGCAGTGTCAGAGCTTCGTTCAACAGAGCCCTGGGAGGCTGTGCGTTGCTGCAGGAGGTCAGGAAGACAAGAACCAGAAAGGCCGAAACAGCTCTGACCAGCTTCCGACCCGGCTCCTGCACCCATTGGTGAAGAGCTCTTGAGGGCAGAGAAAGCTGCGGCAACATGGCACTGGTGATTCCTGTATCCATGATCGGCTGGCTGATGGGGCTGAATCTGGAGAGCTGGAAGCAGGGAAACAGAACCGGTGTGTTGCTGAACTGTTCCGGTGTCGGCTATGAAATTCATCTCGCACCCCGCCACCTCAGCAATCTGCAGGAAGGCAATGAACTGAGCCTCTGGATCCATCAGGTGCAGCGTGATGATGGGAGCACCTTGTACGGATTTCCGCAAAGAGAGGAACGGGATCTTTTCCGGCTGCTGATCAGCGTCAATGGTCTGGGACCACAGTCGGGTCTGGCACTTCTCCAGGAATGTCGACCACATGAGCTTGTGGAGGCGATCAGCAATGGAGATCTGCGGACGCTCTGTCGGGCTCAGGGCATTGGCAAACGCACGGCGGAACGATTGGCCGTCGATCTTCGGACTCCAATTGCCGCCTACGCCGGACTTGAACCGGAACCCTCGCTTGTGGAGGGTGTGCCGTCCGAGCGTATGCCGGAGGTCTGCGCTGACGTGGAAGCAACCCTGATGATGCTTGGGTATGACGAACTGGAAATCCGCAGAGCGATTCGTGCGATCGCAGACGGCACGTCGGGAGTTCCACCCGATGGATCAGATCAGGATGCGTGGCTCAAAAGCTGCCTCCAGTGGTTGAGCCGGGAGGCTGCCTGAAGACGACGGTCCCCTGAATTGGTAAATTGGGACTTCGCTGTTTCAAGGGCCAAAACCCGCGCATGTCGCTCGATACTTCCGAAAAGCAACAGCTGATCAACACGCACCAGACCCATGGCACCGATACAGGTTCCGCAGAGGTTCAGGTGGCGATGCTCAGTGAAAGGATCAATCGTCTCAGCAGTCACCTCCAGAACAACATTCACGATTTTTCATCGCGTCAGGGACTGCTCAAGATGATCGGTCGGCGCAAGCGACTGCTCAGCTACATGCGCAGCCGAAGCGAGCAGCGCTATTCCGACACCATTGCCAAGCTGGGCATCCGCGGCTGATTAGAGGTCTCATGGCTGAGCGCGAAGCTCTCCCCTTTGAACCCAAAGGGCCTTCCAAGCGACCGAAATCAGGGGCCGATAACGACCGAAAGGAAGCGATCCCCCGCTATGTGGCTGATCGTATGGCTCGGCGTGTTGTTGTTTTTACCGGCCTGCCATCGGTTGTAGGAATGGGTGTATTCGTTGGCAGTTATTTCGTCGTTACGCGAGGTATCGCCGATATCCCCCCTGGAGTGACCCTCGCAGGGTCAGGATTCTTTTTTCTCCTCGGACTTCTTGGGCTCAGCTACGGGGTTTTGACATCCAGCTGGGAAACCCAACCAGGTACTTTGCTTGGCCTGGAACATTTCAAGCCGAATCTGCAGAGGATGCGTGAATCGATCCGTGCACAGGCAAAATCAAAAACACAAGAGGGAAGCTGATACATCATTTGTTGAAATATTGAAAAATAAATCTGAGCAAGTGCAATATTGAAAACTTGATTCACAGCGATGTTGTTGCATCACTTAATTTGAGAGTTAGTTTTTTGTTAATTGAGGGCTGTTTTGGGCTTTCAATCGCTACAATGTATTCGTCAATTAAAATTAATTTATGCGTAAAATTAATTATAAATCTTGCTTTTATGGTCTCATTCAGAATTAAGAGTGTGAGTAATTGTTTGAGCCTAAAGCTGCGTAACTTTAATGGATTTAATGAAGCGAGTTACAGGTTTTAATGCATCTAATTTTGCTTCTGCAATCACTGGAATAGATGAAATTACTTTAACCAAAATATTTCCACTATTGAAGCCTGAGGTTGCAATCAAATCGAGATCAAGCAGTTGATGCCCTGTTGTTCAATGGGACAGTAGGCTCGAATTGCTCTGGATTGACGCAAAATGAATGAAAAAATCGGACCAGCCCACCGATGACCCGTTAATTTGTAACGAAATGTAATTCCCTGAAACAAATCCTGATAAGCCGTCGTGTTTTGTGTTGTGATTGAGGGGTTGACGATCCATTCATCTATTGCTGAATGGAGCTGATAAACATGAAATCCATGTCAGACAAGGAACTTGAGCTTCTGCTTCAGGAAGCTGAAAAGCATCTTCGCCAGACTGACTGCCGCAGCAGGNATGAAAGAGCTGTCAACAGGCTTCCAGACAGTCGAAGNGGNTTCAAGTTCGGGGATGACAAGCGTTCTGCTTGAGCATTCCGGTTGACATCGCGAACTGAATATCCATTGGTTGATCGGTTGGTCAATTTTTTAGCAGTACAAATTCTAAAAAAAAATTTTTCTAGTAATTTTTAAGTTTGCTTACTGAGCTTTTATCTGTTGCTCTTATCATGATGGATCAGGAATTTAGTGAGTTTATCCAATAGAATGAGGTGGTTCTGCCTTTGATCAAGTGCTAAAAGGCAAAGTGTCGGTAATGAAAAATCAAAATCTCCGAAATCGTTGGTCAATGCTTTTGCATGGATTTGGTCTGATTGATGGAAATAACAAAATATCTGAGCAGGAGTGATTCAATTGGCGACTTTAAAGCCTAAAAATGACGATTGTAGTTTGTTGTCGGACTGGCCTTGTTTGAATCCAATTTATTCCTGGTTTAAAACTCAAGGTTGGTCTCCACTACCTTTTCAGAAGGAAGCATGGAAGTTGTTTTTAAGCGGGGAGAGTGGTCTTATCCAGGTTCCAACAGGCTCTGGAAAAACCTTCGCCGCTGTGATGGGGCCAATTGCACGAATGTTGCTAGATGATCAACCAAGTAAGGGTATTTGTTTGCTTTATATAACCCCGTTAAGGGCACTGAGTCGTGATCTGGCAGTGGCGATTCAAGAACCAATTACCGCAATGAACTGGCCACTGCGTGTTGGGACTCGTAATGGTGACAGCAGCAGCAGTGAACGCTCGAAGCAATTGAAATCACCACCTCAGATCCTAATCACAACGCCAGAATCACTATCACTTTTGTTGAGTAATCCAAAAGCTGAGGAGTTGTTCTCCAATCTGGAGACTGTTGTTCTCGATGAATGGCATGAACTGATGGGAAGCAAGCGCGGTACTCAGACTGAGCTTTGTATGAGTTGGCTCAGACAGCAACGCACCAGTCTGCAGATCTGGGCGATCAGCGCAACGATTGGAAATCTTGAGCAGGCGGCTCGCCATGCTCTGGGTACAGGCGCCGAACCAAAGATCATCACTGGCGCGCCGGCACGAAATACGACGATCCGCAGTCTCCTGCCTGACACGATTGATGGTTTTCCCTGGGCCGGTCATCTGGGATTACGGATGTATGAAACCCTCGTTGCTGCACTGAGCCCAGGGATCAGCACACTTCTTTTCACCAATACACGGAATCAGGCTGAGCGCTGGCATCAGTGTCTGCGGTTTGCCTGTCCTGAGATGGAGGGAGCTCTGGCACTGCACCACAGCGCTATCGACCGCAGGGAGCGAGAGGCCATTGAATCGGCAGTTAAATCAGAAGAGATCCGTTGGGTCGTTTGCACCAGTTCCCTGGATTTAGGGGTTGATTTCCAGCCAGTTGAGCAGGTGGTGCAGATTGGAAGTCCAAAAAATCTTGCCCGATTGTTGCAAAGAGCCGGCCGATCTGCACATCTCCCCGGAGGTACGTCCCAGATTTATTTCATGCCGACCAATGCTCTCGAACTGCTTGAACTCAGTGCTGTTCGTCGGGGAATTCAACAAGGTCTTGTGGAACAACGCATTCCCCCAACGGCACCACTGGATGTGCTGTTGCAGCACCTAACCAGCCTTGCATGTGGACCGGGCTTTGACCCAGATCAAACATTTGCGGTCATTCGCAGTTGCGAAGCCTATGTGAACCTTTCCCAATCCGACTGGCTGTGGTGCCTTCAATTTCTCGAGCATGGCGGCGAATGTCTTGCGGCCTATCCACGCTTTCGAAAGCTGGAATTTGATGCAGAAAAAAAACGCTTTCGGATCCGTGAAGGTGCCATCGCACGTTTACACAGGCTCAATATTGGCACTATTACGGCAGCACCTGCGATCACGGTTCGATTCGTACGTGGAGCGGTTCTTGGTCATGTTGAGGAAAACTTTATCAGCCAGTTGAAACCAAAAGATGTATTTTTCTTCTCAGGCAGGCAGCTGGAGTTTGTAAGACTGCGTGATATGACGGCCTATGTGAAAATGAGTAAGCGGAAGAGTCGAACTGTTCCTGCCTGGGCTGGCGGTCAGATGGCTCTGTCTGATTTGCTGACCCACCATTTACGACTTGAGGTTGATCGTGCAGCCCGTGGTGAATTGGACACTGATGAATTGAAAGCTCTTCAACCACTCTTTGAACGTCAACAGGATCTGTCTGTGTTACCACGCATCGGCCAGCTTTTGATTGAAACCTGCAGTACTCGAGAAGGAACACATCTTTATGCTTACCCCTTTGAGGGTCGGTTTGTTCATGAAGGTATCGGCTTCCTCTGGGCATCGCGTCTCACATCCCTGGAACGTGGAACAATAACTGTGTCGGTGAATGACTATGGGTTTGAACTTCTCGCTCCCAAAAATTATCCAATGGCTGAACTTCTAGAGGATCATTATGATCTACTTTTGAAACATAGCAATCTTGAGTCAGATCTACAGAATGCCTTGAATCTTTCTGAACTTCAACGAAGACGTTTTCGTTCCATCGCTCAGATTGCTGGTTTGATGAATCGTGGCTTTCCTGGGTCGAGTAAAAGTTCCGGTCAGCTGCAGATCAGTGCATCACTGTTATTTGATGTTTTTACACGTCATGAATCAGAAAATCGGTTGTTGAACCAGGCTCGGCAGGAGGTGCTTGATGATCAACTGGAATTGTCAAGGTTAGAGGCGGCTCTCAAGCGAGCGGCAGAGCAGGAATGGTTGCATGTTCCTACACCAAGGCCCGGCCCATTGGCGTTTCCATTGTTGGCAGAGCGTCTGGGCTCACGCCTGTCGAATGAGTCATTACAGGAACGATTGCAGCGGTTGATTGACCAGGCTGTCAAGGCGGAACAGTAGAGAATTGGATAATTTTTATAGAGTTGTGGTTATTTGAGCCGAAAAAGTAGCGAATTGATGGCCCAAAACAAGATAAAACTATTGCAATAACTGTGACAACTTGTCTGGCCCACGCTTGGTATTAAAAAGCATTTAGTCTTCGTTATTTTTTTTGGGGGAGGGATTCAGCTTTTGAATGACATGTTGCAGATAATTTAGGGCGATTGGTTGATATGTATAGCAAGCTTCTGGTTTTTGTTTTCGTGGATTTATCTCTGAAGGCACTCTCGATACCCTTTTCTTGTTCGAATATTTACTCCTGGCTTAATGATATATCGTCTGATCCATTTGCGTTAACATGAATTCCTGGTGCATTCGCCAATGTTTGAATTGGAAATGTCTTTTATGGTTCAATGTAATTGGCAGTTGGAGCGATCTTTGGCTCGCTGATCAAAAGGTTTAAAAATCAAGATTTCAACGGTATTTTTGCAATTCCAGTCGCAAGATCAAAAGAGTATTCGACGAAATCTTTTCAGAATTCTGGAGTTGGGTCAAAAGTTTCGATTGAGTTGTTGATTGTGGAGCTGTGTTAATGCTCCACAATCAGTCTGGTAATCAGAAGTCAGCCAGGGCTTGAAAGCACATTTCCGGATTGTGCTTCAGTTGCGACACGACGAAGATCATCACAACCTTCCTTGAGTGTTGGATAGGCAAACATTCCACTTCCTGCGATGAAGCAGTTTGCACCTGCAGCGCAGCATTGAGAGATCGTCCAGTTGGCCTTGATGCCACCGTCTACTTCGATATCAACATTGAGATCGCGTTCCACGATCGTTTTTCTCAGTTGTGTAATTTTATCGAGCATGGTTGGGATGTAAGCCTGACCTCCAAATCCTGGATTCACAGTCATCACAAGCACGTGATCAACCAGGTCAAGAACATTCTTGACCATATCCATCGGTGTGTGGGGGTTCATGGCCACGGACGGGCTCCCCCCAAGCTGTCGTATCCGTCCCAGCACCCTGTGAAGGTGTGTGTTCGCTTCAACGTGAGCAATCACAACTCCCGGCTCTCCATTTGGACCTTTGGTTGCTTCCACGTAGTCATCAAGCATGGTTTCACAGTTGTATTGACTCACCATCAACTGGGTCTCAAAAGGAACATTGCAGTATTTGCGGCAGGCTTTGATCAACTCGGGACCGAAGGTGAGATTGGGGACGAAATTCCCGTCCATCACGTCGAACTGAATACGGTCAACCCCGGCGTTTTCCAGATCTTTCACGCACTGCCCCATCGCTGCCCAGTCCGCTGGAAGGACTGACGGAATGATCTGGATCTGGCGATGGGTCGAGGCCATGAATGATCTACCTATTGACTGGCGGAACTTTATAGAAGCTTTGGCAGGAGGGGGATCATTCGATGCCACTGATACAGTGAGCCGCGCTAAGTCGTCGAGATCCACTGCGGCAAGGGCAGACTGCCCTCCCCGATGGTCTCGGAAAACCCTTTACACCCCATCCGGAGTCCAGTGGATCAGCCCCTCATTCAGGAAATTCTCGAGATCGTCGAGCAAGCCGCCATCGCTTCCGCCACGCTCTCTGGCAAAGGTCTGAAGGATGAAGCGGATGCATTGGCTGTTGATGCCATGCGCAAGCGCATGAATCAAATCCAAATGCAAGGCCGCATTGTGATCGGTGAGGGGGAGCGTGACGAAGCTCCCATGCTCTACATCGGAGAAGAGGTCGGTACTGGCAATGGCCCTGGCGTGGATTTCGCCGTTGACCCTTGCGAAGGCACGAATCTTTGTGCCTACAGCCAGCGCGGCTCAATGGCCGTTCTTGCTGCATCCGACCGTGGCGGTCTGTTCAATGCCCCCGATTTCTATATGAAGAAGTTGGCTGCTCCCCCGGCAGCCAAGGGAAAGGTGGATATCCGCAAGTCGGCCACTGAAAACATCAAGATCCTCAGCGAATGCCTGGGTCTTGCCCCTGACGAACTCACCATCGTTGTGATGGACCGTGCTCGCCACAAGGATCTGATCGCTGAGATCCGCGCCACCGGTGCCCGGATCCAGCCGATTTCCGACGGAGACGTTCAGGCTGCAATTGCCTGTGGCTTCGCCGGCACCGGTACCCACTGCCTGATGGGCATTGGTGCAGCACCGGAAGGTGTGATCTCCGCTGCTGCCATGCGCGCCCTCGGTGGACATTTCCAGGGTCAGCTGGTTTACGACCCTGCGGTTGCCCAGACAAAGGAATGGGCCGATCTGACCAAGGAGGGAAATCTTGCCCGTCTGGCTGAAATGGGAATCAATGATCCCGACAAGGTCTACGAAGCCTCCGAGCTCGCCTGTGGTGAACATGTCGTCTTTGCCGGAAGCGGCATCACCGATGGCCTGCTCTTTCACGGCGTTAAGTTCGAAAAGGACTGCACCCGAACCAGCAGCCTGGTGATCAGCAACCTCGACAACACCTGCCGCTTCACCAACACCGTGCACATCAAAGACGGCGCTCAGAGCATCGCTCTGAACTGAACGTCATTCATCGGTTGAGAGGAACGTCTTCATGCATATCGCCGTCGTCGGCCTCAGTCATCGCACGGCACCGGTGGAGATCCGGGAACGGCTCAGCATCCCTGAGCAGACCATGGAGACGTCTCTTCAATCCTTGAAAGGCAACGAACAGGTGCTGGAGGCTTCCATCCTCAGCACCTGCAACCGCCTTGAGATCTACACCTTGGTCCGTAATCCGGATCTCGGTGTCAGTGCTGTCAGTGATTTCCTGAGTGGTCACTCGGGTCTCGAGACAGGCGAGCTCACTCCTCACCTGTTCAGTTATCACCATGAAGGTGCTGTCGATCACCTGATGAGGGTGGCTGCAGGCCTGGACAGCCTGGTGCTTGGAGAAGGTCAGATTCTTTCCCAGGTCAAGAAGATGATGCGCCTGGGGCAGGAGCACAAATCTCTCGGGCCGATCCTCAACCGTCTTCTCACCCAGGCGGTGACCACCGGTAAAAGGGTGCGCAGTGAAACAAATCTTGGAACCGGTGCCGTATCGATCAGTTCGGCCGCCGTCGAACTGGCTCAGCTGAAGCTTGGGCAGTCAAGGGGGCTGGATCAGCTGGTCACTCTGGAAACCGAACAGATCGCCGTGGTCGGAGCGGGGCGGATGAGTCGTCTGCTGCTCCAGCATCTGCAGTCCAAGGGAGCGGCAGGTGTGGTGCTTCTCAATCGCACCGTTGAACGGGCGGAGACTCTGGCCAACGACTTTCCTGATCTTTCCGTGCAGTGCCGTTCGCTGGCGAGCATGGATGAGTTCCTGAGCACCTGTTCCCTGGTGTTCACCAGTACAGCTGCGGACGATCCGATCATTGATGCAGCTCGGCTGGAGCCTCTGAACCGCCGCAGCAAACTGAGGCTGATCGATATCGGTGTGCCTCGCAACATTGCTGCTGATGCTTCTGAGGTTCAGGGAGTCGAGTCCTTTGATGTGGACGACCTGCAGGAGGTCGTGGCCCGCAACCAGGAAGCCAGGCAAGCCATTGCCAGGGAGGCTGAGGAACTGCTCAAGCAGGAAGCCAAACAGTTCCTCGACTGGTGGGACAGCCTGGAAGCCGTGCCGACGATCAATCAGCTCCGTTCGTCGATGGAGACAATCCGAACTGAGGAACTGCAGAAGGCTCTCAGCCGCATGGGTCCGGATTTCTCAGCCCGTGAACGCAAGGTCGTCGAGGCGCTGAGCAAGGGAATCATCAACAAGATCCTGCATACACCGGTCACCCAGTTGCGCGCTCCCCAGGGCCGTCAGGAGCGCCAGCAGTCCCTTCGAACCGTTGAACGTCTGTTCGACCTCGAGCGCTCCTGATCTCGACGGCAGCACAGTCCAGATCTGAATCCCAGTAATCTCGATCGATTGCGCTGCTTCAACGTTTTTCGCCAGGAAACTCCGGTAAGTTCATTCCGCAAAGCCGATAGGGGTAGCGCCATGAAGCGCGTTCTGGCCATCATTCTCGGAGGCGGTGCCGGGACTCGTCTCTATCCGCTCACGAAGATGCGAGCCAAGCCTGCAGTTCCACTGGCAGGCAAATATCGCCTCATCGATATTCCCATCAGCAACTGCATCAATTCGGACATCACCAAGATGTACGTGATGACGCAGTTCAACAGTGCTTCGTTGAATCGCCATCTGATTCAATCGTTCAATCTCAGCAACTCCTTCGGTGGTGGCTTTGTCGAGGTTCTTGCCGCTCAGCAGACACCCGACAGTCCTTCCTGGTTTCAGGGCACTGCTGATGCAGTTCGTAAATACCAGTGGTTGTTCCAGGAATGGGATGTCGATGAGTATTTGATTCTTTCTGGTGATCAGCTCTACCGGATGGATTACAAATTATTCATTGAGCATCATAGAAATACCGGAGCAAATCTGACTGTTGCAGCTCTTCCTGTTGATGCAAATCAGGCAGAAGCCTTTGGATTGATGAGAACAGACGGCGAAGGAAACATTCAGGAGTTCCGGGAAAAACCAAAAGGAGATTCTCTGAAGCAGATGGCGGTTGACACCTCCCGCTTCGGCCTGAGTCCTGAGTCTGCAAAAGAAAGGCCCTATCTGGCCTCAATGGGTATCTACGTCTTCAGCAGAGAGACTTTGTTTGATCTTCTGGATCAAAATCCAGACCATAAGGATTTCGGGAAGGAGGTGATTCCTCAGTCTCTTAGTCGTGGAGATAAACTCCAAAGCTATGTTTTTGATGATTACTGGGAAGATATCGGGACCATCGGCGCCTTCTATGAGGCCAACCTGGCACTGACGCAGCAACCGGCACCTCCATTCAGTTTCTACGACGAGAAATTTCCGATCTACACCCGACCCCGCTACTTGCCGCCCAGCAAGTGTGTTGATGCACAGATCACCAATTCGATCGTTGGAGAGGGATCCATTCTTAAATCTTGCAGTGTTCACCACTGCGTGCTGGGAATTCGCAGTCGCCTTGAATCAGATGTCGTGTTGCAGGACACGCTGGTGATGGGTGCCGACTTCTTCGAATCCAGCGAAGAACGTTCACTGCTTCGCGAGCGTGGTGGAATTCCTCTTGGCGTTGGCCAGGGCACGACTGTCAAAAAGGCCATTCTCGATAAAAATGCCCGGATCGGTTCCAATGTCACGATCGTGAACAAGGACCATGTCGAGGAAGCCGATCGATCCGATCAGGGTTTCTACATCCGTAACGGGATCGTTGTGGTGGTCAAGAACGCCACAATTCAGGACGGAACCGTGATTTGACCCTCAGTCGGGGCGTCTTCAATGCAGCTCTGAATCTTTCAGACGCCTGCATCCTTCATTCCTGACACAACTCCTCTGATTGCAGCCGAATCTCCGCGGCATGCGCACACTGACGTCAGTCGTCAGTGGTCCTTAAGACCATGTCCAAGTCCCATTTCGGTCTGATTGGTCTCGGTGTGATGGGGGAAAACCTCGTCCTCAATGCCGAACGGAACGGGTTCTCGAGTGTCGTTTACAACCGCACCTACTCCAAGACAGAGGATTTCCTGAACGGTCGCGGCCAGGGCAGGAATATTCAGGGCGCAAAAGATCTGCAGGATTTCGTCGAGAAGCTGGAACGCCCCCGTCGCATCCTGATGATGGTCAAGGCCGGTCCAGCCGTCGACGCGGTGATGAACGAGATCTCACCCTTCCTGGATGAGGGTGACCTTCTGATTGATGGCGGCAACTCTGACTATCACGACACGGAGCGTCGTGTGAAGGAGTTGGAAAGCAAAAGCTTCGGCTTCATCGGCATGGGTGTTTCCGGGGGAGCCAAGGGTGCTCTCGAAGGGCCGAGCATGATGCCTGGAGGAACAAAAGCTTCCTACGACGCTATTGAAAACCTGGTCACCAAGATGGCGGCCCAGGTCGAAGACGGACCTTGCGTCACCTATATCGGTCCAGGTGGGTCCGGTCACCTGGTCAAGACCGTTCACAACGGCATCGAATACGGAATCGAGCAGATCCTCGCTGAGGCCTACGACCTGATGAAGCGGGTCAAGGGCATGACCGGTGAGCAGATGGCCGATGTTTTCCTTCAGTGGAATTCCACGGAGGAGCTCTCCTCTTATCTGGTGGAGATCACAGAGGTGTGCCTGAGAACCAAGGATCCTGCCGATGGCGGCGATCTTGTTGAGAAGATCGTTGATCAGGCCGGTCAGAAGGGCACCGGTCTCTGGACCGTGGTGACCGCTCTGCAGATGGGTGCTTCCGTTCCCACCATCTATGCGGCTCTCAACGGTCGGGTGATGAGCTCGATGAAGTCCCAGCGTGAGACTGCCGAATCGATCCTCAAGGGTCCTGCTATCAAGGATTTCGATCTCGGATCATCGGCTGATGCCATGGCTCCACTGATGGATGCCACGGTTCTCAGTTGCATCGCAAGCTATGCCCAGGGGATGGAGTTGCTTCGCATCTCTTCCAAGGATCTGGACTACGAACTGCATATGCCATCGATCGCTCAGATCTGGAAGGGTGGGTGCATCATCCGCGCCCGGCTGTTGAAGCGAATTCAGGATGCTTACAACGCTGATCCTCAGCTTGAGAATCTGATGATCGACCCCTGGTTCGCGGAACAGATCAACAAACGCCTGCCCGGTCTGGCCAAGGTCGTCGCCGGTGCCGCCGAAGCCGGAGTTCCCGTTCCCTGCTTCAGCAGCACCCTGGATTACATCAACAGCTACCGCACCGGTCGCCTGCCTCAGAACCTCGTGCAGGCCATGCGTGACTGCTTCGGCTCTCACACCTATCAGCGGGTTGATCAGGAAGGCAATTTCCACACCGAATGGCTTGATTGATCGGATCGGTGATGACCAACTACCGCATCGAAACAGCCAAGGATCCTCAGGACTTGGCTCGCAAGGCTTCTGAATTCATTGCGATTCAGATCAGCCTTGCCCTGGAGCAGCGTGACCGCTGTCAGATCGCACTCTCCGGAGGCAGCACACCTGGCAGGGCATACACCCGTCTCAGCCAGGAGCATCTGCCTTGGGATCGGGTGGATGTGCTGCTTGGCGATGAGCGCTGGGTCGCTGCTGAAGATGAGTCCAGCAATGCTCTGATGCTGCGTCGGACCCTGCTGCATGAGGGCCCGGGGTCAGCCGCGGTCTTCCATGCAGTTCCCACGGTGGAACTGGAGAATGCAGATGCCAGTGCCTCTGCATTCGCTGAACTGATTTCGAGAGTCTGTAGCGGTGAGCCACCGATCTT
>NYUU01000019.1 GCA_002684175.1 Synechococcus sp. CPC35 | reverse complement strand
TCCGCGGCCGTGTTGACGGACTCGAAGCCCGTGTGGGCGAACTGGAAGCAACCCAGTTTTCCACCACCACGAAGCTCAAGGGCACAACCCACTGGGTGTTCGGTGGTACCAACTACTACGGCAAGGGAATTCGGCGGGGTTATTCCGATAAAAATGGCAAAAAAGTATATTCCAAAGGGATTAAACAGGCCTGTGGTGGCCCCTTCACATTCAGCAAAAAAGGCAATCCCAAACCTCAAAACTGTGCCAAGAGATTTGGTGGTTATGTCGGATCGTCGAAAGCCAGAGCTGAAGCCGGCGCCACGTCGTTCTCCTACGACCTGCGTCTGCACCTGGAGACGAGCTTCACTGGAAAAGATCTGTTGATGACCCGAATTCGTTCGGGCAACATGAATAATCCTTATGGCGGGAATGGTCCTGTTGGCCTGATCTCCCAGGAGTACGGCGTCAACACCGGTAACAAGCTGGTGGTTGACCGCCTCTTCTACAAATTCCCCATCGGTGAAAGCTTCACTGCTGTCGGTGGCCCCAGGGTCCGGATGGACAACATGTTGCCGGTCTGGCCGAGTGCTTACCCCTCGGACATGACCATGGACTTCTTCACCTATGCAGGAGCTCCGGGTGTCTACAACCTTGCCCTTGGCGCAGGTGCTGGTATCTGGTGGGAGAACGACGGTTTCAGCGTCTCCACCAGTTATCTCTCTCAGGACGGCAACAAAGGCAATCCTGAGGAAGGCGGCATCATGACGGATGGTGCCGGTGCCAGTGCAACCACCCAGGTGGCTTACTCCGGTGATGGCTGGGGTATTGCCGGTGGTTACACCTATGCATCCGGTTACAAGGGTGGCGGTGCTCTCTATGGGGGCAATGGCACTCCGTCCGCGGTTCTGGTCTCGTCGGCTGGAAATTCAAATTCCTACTCGGTCAGCGCCTGGTGGACCCCGATGGACTCCAGCTGGATTCCATCGATCAGCACTGGCTGGGGGATGACCTCGGTTGACAAGAGCAAGGGCTATTTCAAGTCAGCCACCACCCAGTCCTGGTATGTCGGATTGCAGTGGGCTGATGTCTTCCTGGAGGGCAATGATTTCGGAATGGCCGTGGGTCAGCCCACATTTGTCACCGATATCGATTATCGGGATTACTACCGCAAGAGTGATTTCGTTGCGGACGGCCAGTACGCCTTTGAGTGGTGGTACAAGTTCCAGGTCACCGATAACATCACTGTCACGCCTGCTGTTTATTACCTCAGCAAGCCTTATGGTGATGTGAAGCGTTCAGACGACGCAATGAGTGCACTGGGTGGCCTCGTTAAGACTACATTCAAGTTCTGATCTCTAGCAAAAGATCAGAGTTTCTTGTTCAACCGTCCCCATCGAAAGGTGGGGATTTTTATTGGTTATTGATGAAGAGTAAATGGAAATAAATGCCGTGATTCAAGTGAGATTGACTGCCTGTATTGGGCCTGTATTTGCTGTTAAATATTTTGCTTTGATTGTGTTCCGTGAGTTCGTTTTTTCTTGATTGAGGAAAGACAGTCCTGAATCGGCGATGACATATTTCGGCCGTTGAAGCTGACCTCCCCGCGTCATGCTGGGCCCATGGCGATTGCCACGGACATCACCGCGTTGATCGGCGGCACACCTCTGGTGCGGCTCAATCGCCTGCCGGAGGTATGGGGCTGCCAGGCCGAAATCCTGGCCAAGCTGGAGAGTTTCAATCCCTCGGCCTCAGTCAAGGACCGCATTGCCAGCGCCATGGTGCTGGAGGCCGAGCGGAACGGAACGATCGAACCGGGACGAACGGTGCTGGTGGAACCCACCAGCGGGAACACCGGCATTGCGCTGGCGATGGTTGCTGCGGCCCGCGGCTACCGGCTGATCCTCACCATGCCGGACACGATGAGCACCGAACGGCGGGCAATGCTTCGGGCCTATGGCGCTGAATTGCAACTCACCGACGGTGTGGAGGGCATGGCCGGAGCGATTTCCCTCGCCCGTGATCTTGAGAAGGAGATTCCCGAGGCCTATCTGTTGCAGCAGTTTGATAACCCAGCCAATCCCGCTGTTCATGAGCTCACCACTGCAGAGGAGATCTGGCGTGATTGTGAAGGTCGTGTCGATGCCCTCGTTGCCGGGGTCGGCACCGGCGGCACGATCACCGGCTGCGCCCGAAGACTGAAGCAGTGGAATGCAGGCCTTCATGCGGTCGCTGTTGAGCCTGCTGCCAGTGCTGTTCTCTCTGGAGGATCCGCCGGTGCGCATCGCATCCAGGGCATCGGCGCCGGTTTCATCCCAGCGGTGTTCGAGCGGGAGCTGATTGACGAGATCATCACCGTCGATGATGACGATGCGATGGAGCTCGGCCGCCGGCTGGCCCGTGAGGAGGGGTTGCTCTGCGGCGTCAGCAGCGGCGCTGCTGTTGCTGCAGCTCTGCGCGTCGGTTCACGCCGGGAGATGCAGGGGAAGCGGATCGTGGTGGTTCTGGCCAGTTACGGCGAGCGTTATCTGTCCACGCCGATGTTCTGTTCCGGTTCGACCCTGCCTGCACGTCGGGATGGACAACTGTGACGATGGGTGCAGTCAACCCGGCTGATGAACGATCCGTATGCCGTTCTGGGAGTGAGCAGCAGCGCCAGCGCTGCTGAGATCAAGGCTGCGTATCGACAGTTGGTGAAGCAGCATCACCCCGATGCCGGTGGCGATGATCAGCGCATGCTGGCGTTGAACGCTGCCTGGGAGGTGTTGGGGGATGCCGAGCGCCGTCAGGCCTTTGATCGCACCAGACCCCATTCGGGTCGTTCCGCATCGGCACCTGATCTGCGTCGTGCGAGCCGTGCCCATGCCCGTGCCGTTGCGGCCGACGATGCCCTCGTTGAGTGGCTGCGGCGGGTGTATGCCCCCATCGACCGCATGCTCGGAGAGGTGATCAATCCGTTCCCCAAGCAGCTCAAGGCCCTCTCCGCCGATCCTTACGACGACCTATTGATGGACGAGTTCTGCAACTACCTCGAGAAGAGTCGCAGGACGATGGATCGCGTCAAGCAGCTGTTCCAGTCTCTGCCGACCCCAGCGTCCGCCCGTGGCTTCGGGCTGAGTGTTTATCACTGTCTGTCAGAGGTGGAGGACGCGATCGCTGAACTGGAGCGCTACACGATGGGCTACGTGGATGGCTATCTCCACGATGGTCGCGAGATGCTGCGGGAGGCGAAGCAGCGGCGCAAGCGGCTTCAGGATGAACGGCGTCGGCTGGAGATCGTGTGAAGCAGCGCTGGCGTTTCTGGGCCTGGATCGCCTTGATTTGGTTGCTCTCCACCCTGGTGGACCGGATCTGGTGGACNCAGCAGANCGGTGTTCCGGCCTGGGATCAGGCGGACTATCTCAACAGTGCGCTCGATCANGGCCGGGCCCTCGGCCTGCTCCCCGGTGGTGGATGGCAGGGCTGGAAGGCTCTNTTGGATCTCTCCCCNAANATNCCTCCGCTGGCTTCGCTCGTGAACGGCACCGTGATGGCGATCAGCGGTGACGATCCAGCNCAGGCGGCCTGGAGCCTCAGNCTCTGGCACGGATTGCTGCTGGTTGCCATGGCCGGCTGGGGGCGGCGATTGCAGGNGGATGGGCTGGCATTGCTGGCTTGNGCCCTCGCTTCCATCACTCCGGCCCTGATGGATCTGCGCACGGATTACGTGCTGGAGCTGCCGCTGGCGGCGATGGGCAGCCTGGCTCTCTGGCGGCTGGGCTGCTGGTGTGATCCTCAGCGTGGTGGCCGCTGGTGGCAGGTGGCGCTGGCAACCGGTNTCTCNCTNGGTGCNGTTCTTGTCAAGCAGAGCGCCCTGCTGATGCTCACTCCGGCTGGACTCTGGGCTGCCGTCCTGGTGTTCCGCAGACGGGGCCGCTGGTGGCGCCAGGCNCTGTTGTTGCCNCTNCTGACGGCTGTGATGGTCGGTCCCTGGTTGCGTCACAACTGGATCACAAGCCTGGGCGGTACCAATCGCGCGGTGTTTGAATCCGCTGCCCGGGAAGGAGATCCAGGCGTGCTCAGCCTGGAGAACTGGCTNTGGTATCCGCGCCTGCTGCCTGANCAGTTGGGTGNCGTTNTGCTGATGGTCGGTCTGACCGGGCTGCTGCTCTGGTGTGTTCAGCAGCAGCGCCAGGCTCGCCTGGGGGACTCTCTCGATGGGAGCTGGAGCTGGTCCTGGCTGCTGATCAACCTGNTGGCGACCTGGCTGCTCACCAGCCTCAGTCCGAACAAAGGNGACCGTTACATCGCCCCGCTGCTGCCGATGNTGNTGNTGCTGCTGGCCCGTGGCTGGTGGCAGTGGGGCCTCTGGNTGNACAAACNCCGGCCCCGNTTCCCAGGCCCTNTGCTGGCNATCGGNNTGCTGGCCTGCGTTCCTGCGGGATGGTCCCTGCAGACCGAGCGACTGGCCGATCGCCCGAGAGGGCCCCTNCNGNNCCTGGTGGAAGCCGCCGGAGGAGCCGATCCCAACNNGCCNCCGCGNACGCTGATCGTTGTGCCCAGCACTGCTGATCTCAACCAGCACAACATCAGTTTCTATGGACGCCGCCGTGGTGGACAGCTGGTCGGACGGCAGCTGGGCAGCAGCAGCNGCGATCTTGAGCCGGTGCTTGGCAGGGCGNAGTGGGTTGTGCTGGCGGAAGGCAATCAGGGCTCGGTTCGCAAGTCAGCNNANCAGCTNGANCGCGCNGTNNGNNCCAGNGGNGTGTTCGAGNNNGTGGNNCGNTTNNAACGNCCNGNCGGCGNCTCTTANTCCCTCTGGCGNCGCCGAGACGATGCAGAGCGAGAGGGGNATTTCGCTGACCTGTTCCCCGATCTCGCGTCAGGTCTNGCGGCNGGTGNNGCCGGCCTGGATCCGGTGTTCTCCGCCGTTGGCCGGGAGCACATGCTTGATGGCCACTTCACCTATCGCGGCGATGTCCGGGAGAAGGCGGAGCAGCAGCTGCTGTTGAACCCGGAGGATCCGCAGCCGCAATGGAGCCTGGCGCTGCTGGCGGTGNTGGCCAANCGNCCNGNNGAAGCNNCCCGTCACTTNGCTGTTCTTGAGAGGTTGGAGCCGAACAATCCATGGCCGGCGGCCTATCGCAGCGTGGTCANCCTNGCTGGATGGAATCCNTGGTCGGCTGCTGCNGTGGCGGATGCCGCCNATNCCAGNACTCCCGATCCCATCCTGCAGGCNCTCGGGGANCTCGGNGGTGTTCTCGGTGGAGCNTTCTGGNGGATTCCATCAGCNCTGAGCACTGTCCCCNNGGCTGTNGAGCGGGTGGANGAGGCGCTGCGGNAGACGNCTCAGGAGCAAGCTTCCAGCTGATCCATCCGNAGCCATACATCCGGCACGGGACGATTCCAGCGAACCTGGCCGTAGTCACCTTTCACNACCANCAGNTCTCCCGGGCCCTCAAAGATGTACTCCGGAGGGCAAGGGTCGCTCGCCGCCGCCTCGATGCTGGCGGTGTAGGCACCGCGNTTCACCTTCACAAGAGCACCCTTGCGCAGTGCGGCCGGTTTGGGTTTGGCNGGTGGAGTNTCGTCTTTTTCGGCCATCACGGGTGCAGGTGACTGTTGCAGGCTAAAACCAACGCAGAACCCCAGGGTTTGCTTGCAAGATCCCGTTGCCCTCTATCTCATCGCTTTCGGGGGATTGCTGCTGGCTGCNGTGCTGCTGGACGATCTNGCNGATCGGATCAAATTGCCCGGAATCCTTCTGGTGCTNGCTCTCGGNCTGCTNGTTGACAACAACATTCGCGATGCAAGCGAACCGTTGCTTTCCCTNGCAAGAGCCAACAACATCGCCCAGTCAGCCCTGGTGCTGGTGCTGTTCTTNGGCGGGTTGTCCACCAACTGGACCCGGATGNAGGCCGTCATCCGCCCTGCTTTTCGGCTCGCCACCCTCGGCGTTCTGATCACGGCGGGTCTTCTCACCCTGATCGNNTTTGGGCTCTANNCGTCGGAGGGGCAGTGGCAGCGNGCGCTNCTNCCCCAGGTGCTGTTCGTNGGAGCGATGTTCAGNAGCACCGATGCCTCGGCGGCCCTNTCGCTGTTGCGCCCACTGGAGGGTCGGATGCCTGAGAAGGTGCTCGATCTGATCGAGATGGAATCCACCATCAATGATCCGATGGCGGTGGTGCTCGCCAANCTGGCNCTGGCGCTTGCCGGTGGTGAGGGNCTNGTCACAGCNGATCTGGTGACNGAAGTGNTGAAGCAGTTCATGCTTGGCGGCCTGCTGGGCTTCATCGGAGGCAGCGTCATCTCCCAGCTGCTGATGGGGAGCACCTCCCTCAATCGCGGTTCGATGCTGCCGGTTGTGAGTCTTGCTCTGCTGCTGGTGCTCTCGGGCGGTACCAGCGTTCTTGGGGGAAGTCAGCTTCTGGCGGCTTATGTCGCCGGACTCGTTCTGGGCAATGGGCAGGGTGCTGACCAGGAGGTGCTGGAGGAAGCCCACTCCAGCTTCGCCAAGATGGCNGAGTTGCTTCTGTTTCTCTGCCTNGGCCTGGTGGTGGAGCCTGCGGATGTGGTGCGGGCNGGCGGATGGGCGCTGGCGTTCTTTGCCGCAATGCAGCTGGTGCGCTGGCTGATGGTTCAGGTGCTGATGGTGAGCACTGATTTCAGGGCCAGGGAAAAACGTTTTGTCTGCTGGACGGGGTTGCGCGGTGCGGTGCCGATTGCCATGGCGATCCAGGCCTGGACCTCATCGGTGAGCTGGGGAAAACTGATGCCGCCCCTGGCGCTGGGCGTGGTGCTGTTCGGTCTTGTGATTCAGGGGTTTGCGCTAGTACCAATCGCCCATCGTCTCGGCCTGGTGATTCCGCTTCAGGATGTTCAGCCGGCGGAAGACAGTGAAGCCCCTTAGCCTCGCGATCTGCTTCGATTCCTGACCCATGCGTCTGCTCCTGTTCGGCTGCACCGGCTTTGTCGGCAGTGAGCTGGTGCCCCGTTTGCTGAAAGGCGATCATCAGCTCACGGTGGTGAGTCGCAGAATTGCAAGCGGATTTGAAACGGAACGCTCCGAGGGACGGCTTGTCTGGCTGCAGTTGGATCCATCCAACCCGACAACCTGGTCGAACAACGGCCTTTTGGAGGCCCTGGCGCAGGCAGACGGGGTTGTCAATCTGACCGGTGAGCCAATCGCTGAGAAGCGTTGGACTCCCGCACATCAGAGAGAACTGGAAAACAGTCGTCTGGAAACCACACGTCTGCTGGTGAAGGCGCTGGCTGATTGTTCATCAGCGCCGGGTGTGCTTGTGAATGCTTCTGCCATTGGCTATTACGGCACCAGTCTTTCGACCTGTTTTGTCGAGACCAGCCCTGCAGGGAAGGATTTTCTGGCGTCCCTCTGCCAGCGCTGGGAAGGTCAGGCGGCAGCCGTGCCGTCCTCCGTTCGGCAGGTGACTCTGCGGATTGGGATTGTGCTGGCTGCAGACGGTGGCGCTCTCGGCAAGATGCTCCCCGTGTTCCGCAGTGGTTTCGGCGGTCCGATCGGCAGTGGTCAGCAATGGATGAGCTGGATTCACCGCAGTGATCTCTGTGCGCTGATCCAGCGCTCTCTTGAAGATCAGGGTTGGAGTGGTGTGATCAACGCCGTGGCCCCGCAGCCGGTGACGATGGCCGATTTCTCCAGGGAACTGGGTCGTTGCCTCGGCCGACCCAGTCTCTTGCCGGTTCCGGGCCCCGTACTGCAGGTGTTGCTGGGGGATGGATCCAAGGTTGTGCTCGAGGGACAGCGGGTGGAGTCGGAACGTCTCGATGCGCTTGGATTCAGTTTTCGCTATCCCGATCTGGTTTCATCACTCGCCGCTGCCACCAGCTGATGATGCCGCTGACCAGGGCAGCCATGATCAACAGGCTGATCGCTGGAGTGAACAGCGGTTGCCACAGCGACTGAAACAGATCCATCGCCTGATCGCGTCCCTGGGCCTGAGCCGCCACAGCCACGCCGAAAAAGACGGCGCCACCAATCACGACCAGCACGTTCAGCATCAGCAGCCGGTCCAGCCAGCGTTTCCAGACCGGTTCTGGGGATGCCCTCATTGCAGCAGCGCAGTGATCGCTGATGCCATTCTCCGTCCCCCTCCCTGATGGCCGAGCCGGCGGGCGCCTTCAGCACGGCACTGCTGCTTCAGCTCCAGATCATGCCTGGCCCGTTCCAGAAGGACGGTCACCATGGCGGCGGAGGCCTGAAGGTTTTTTTCGCTGCCGCTTTCACCCTCTGCACAGAACACAGTGGGCCCGAGCAGCCTTCGTTGTGCCTCCGCGAAAGCTTCCGTGAACTGGGGGCCCTGTCCAGGCAGCTGCAGCACAGGTTTTGCCAGTCCAACGGCCTGTTCGACGGCGGTGCCGGCCATTCCGATCACCAGATTGCTGTGCTGAAGAACGGCCTGAAAGGATCCGCGTCGCACCTGGACAGATGGTGCTCCTGATCGTTCAAGCGCTCCATTGTTCAGCTGCCAGCCAACGCTGTCGGCAATTTTCTGCAGGGCGGTGTCATCGAGTCCTGCCACCAGTGCCAGGTCGGCATGGAGCGTCTCAGATGGGGGCAGATTCCCCATCAGCTGAAGCAGCAGTTGCAGGTTGGATTCGAGTTCCGGACGACGGCTTCCCGGCAGCAGCCCGATGCGGTTACCAACGAGCGGAAGCGGTGGTACGGGAGTCAGCACCGGATCCATGAACGGATTGCCCAGAAAGTTCACTGGACGTCTCAGCTGCTCGCTGAGGTCATCAGCGGTGAGCTGGTCGCGGCTGAACACCGCGAGGAACCTGCGACTGCTCAGCAGCCGGCCGCAGGGCCAGGGCAGTCGCAGGCGTCCCTCGTAATGGCTGGAATAAGCCACCAGATATGTGGCAACCGGCCGTCGGCTCAACCAGGCCGCGATCACAGGAATCACATCACCCACAACCACGATCAGATCGAAGTCGTGGGAATGACGCAGCAGGCGGACGAGTCGTCTGATCAGGTAGAGAACCTGCCCCTGAAGCAGCTCCGTCAGCCGCCCACGCAGGCTGGTGTAGCCGAGGCCGCCTGTGCTGAATTCATGGCTGCGGCCCAGCAGGGGAATGTCTGCTTGCTGGTATGGATTGCCCAGCCCTGCCAGGGGAAGGGCTTTCACGTCATGGCCTTGTTGCAGCAGGGCTCTGCCAAGGAGCGATCCGGATAGATCCTCTCCGTGGCCGTTGCTCAGCAGCAGGATCCTCGCCATTCATCGCATCCTCTGGGAGGGATCGGACAACTCCTTGGAGTGCTTTGCCAACTCTTGGCATCCGACTTCACAGGCAAGCCGTTCGGCATGGAGTTGATGCACCCGATCCATCGGTTCCTCCCCCCTGGTTGGAGAGGGAAGGGGTTTGTTTCTCCTCAAGTCAACCATCCTGGCAACATGGGACGGACTGAACCCATCGCAGGAATCTTGCTGACATCTCCGAATCAATATCCAGAGAAGCCCGACAAAAGATTGCCTTATATCTCTGAAACAGGATCAAAATATTGAGTTAATGGGTTGAAAGTTGTTTGCAAATAAGTTTAATCTGAGACGATGGCTCCCGAGGATGGATGTTGCTTTTGTAGGCATTGTCTCTATTGAGTTTTCTGCGGTCAGAAATTAAGCCAATTTTTCACTTTTTCAGCTGATTTCCATCCGGGACGCCGCTGCAGTCCATCCTCCAAGGCACCCTTCAAATCATCGGTGACCTGCGGGGCCATGGTCAAAATCTGTTGAACCATCTGGATGTGTTCCCGCACACCTTTTGATTCAGTTTCCAGCAAAGCGAGGCTGAGATTGATCCGAGCCTGAGGGTCCTGAGGATTCAGCTTCACCGCGAAACGGGCGGAGCGCAGAGCTTCGTCCGGTTGATTGCAAAGTAATTGAAGCCATGCCAGACAAGTCCAGCCGGCGGATTGTCTTGGGGCGGCTTCGGTGATTTGTAGAAAATCAGGCAGGATCTCCGCGGCGTCGGCTCCGGCTTCGTAGCGGCCCATGGCCTGCTCAAACAAGTTTTCTTCGCTGGGAGGCATATTGTTTTTAAATGTACTTACTACTATACCGTTCATTCATATTGTGGTGCTGAATGCTTATCGGTTTTTGCGATGCGGATCACGCGATGACTGTTGAAAAGTTTTAACACATGCATTCAGCTCGTTTAGTGATAGCTGCTTCTGCGGTTATTGATCATTCATTTTGATTAAAGGTCTCACCCTAATGGTTGTGCGTAAATGTTATTTTCTGAGGCGCCATACACGTTGACAGTCACCATCCCGCCGTCGTCACCGTTGAAGTTTGCGGTGTCAATAATGCTGTCTTGTGTGTTGTCCTGAATAGATTTAAGGGCGGGGTCTGATCCGGGTTGTTCTAGTACGTACGACTGCAAGCCATGCTTGATTGGAACATATGATTTGGAATTCGTGATCGTATAGCCTCCAGCGCGATATGTTCCTCCCATGGAAACTTGCCCAAAATTTCTGCCCAACGGTATGAAATCATTAGGATCGACGGCGGTAATTTTGCCCATGCTATTTAACGCATTGGCATCATGCTGGCCGTTGTTCATGCTGGGTATGTAAATTCCATTGAATTCGGTTGGGCCGTAATCAATGTCATTGAAGCCCCAGTAATCAAGAATCAATCCTCCCATGGGATCGCCATTGATTCCATTCGGTTGCGTTATTCGGTGAATGTATAGCCCATCAGCTTTCACATTGTTGACATCATTCCCTGAAGCCCCATAGGCAAAGCTGAGAGGCGAGCCGGCTTGTCCTTGATGGATTGTGTTCTGTATAAAAGTCTGGTTGCTGTTTAAGAGCTTAATGCTGTCGTCGTTGACATGATAGAAATTTCTTCCGCTGGTGAGATTGGAGGTGCCATCCTCAATCCCATCACTTTGTGCTGCCCATCCGCCAATGATCTGGTTGTCAAAAAGTTGTGATCTCACCTGCGGTGGTGTAATTTTTATATTAGGGTTATCCCGAAATGATTCGATGGCACGAATCAGCCTTTGAAGATAGATCTCCGATCCACTGCTTATGTCTTGTGATTTGGAATAGTTTTTATCCCACCAATCATCTCTGCGGATATGGGAAACATACGGAGAGTTAACTTGTACGGTTCCTTCTCCTCTGCTGGGAGGATCAAGGAATGTCATCCCTTCAATGGCAGTGGATGGTTTG
>NYUU01000018.1 GCA_002684175.1 Synechococcus sp. CPC35 | reverse complement strand
ACCGCCGCGAGATCGACAAACTCCGCGGGCAGCTGGACCAGAAAGGCCTGACCCTGATCCCCCTCAACATCCATCTCAAGGGGTCCTGGATCAAGCTCACCATCGGGGTGGGCAAGGGGCGAAAGCTGCATGACAAGCGCGCAGCGGAGAAGGAAAAGCAATCAAAGAAAGATGTGAAGGCAGCCATTGCTCGCTACTGAAATTGCGCGCTACTGATCGCGGCAGATCAGTCCAGAGGATCGGAATCCGGCGAAAAGAGCGTCTCCGAATCCGCAGCGGACCGTTGATCCTGGTCGTCGTTGACAGCTGAATCACCTCGCCTCGGTTCAGATCTCACCGGCTCAGGACGAACGGGCTCACCCGTGGCTGAATCCGGAAGCGGATCGGGATCCACCGATGGCAGCGGTCGACGCCGGCGAGTGGGTTGCGTGAGAGGTTGCTCGATCTGGGGCCTGTCGGCCCGGCAGGACAGGGTGATCGCCCCCGAGGCGACACCCTCGTTGGTCACCAGCACCTGAACCGGAGAACCAGCGGCGGCAGACAAACGGGCCACCCGCAATGGACCCCGTTCCGCTTCAACCTGTCCATCCGCACCGAAAACGGTCATCTGCATCAGTGGAGTGCCATTGATGCCCAGCACCAGCCCATAGCCCGAAGGAACCGTCACGGAAATCAGGCGCGCACTACCGGGAGGGATGCGCAGGGAGCGTGTACTGGCGGTGCGGGGCCTGGCGGAGATCGTCTCAAGGCTCACCCCCTTGAGACTCTGCATCGCTGCGGCATACCAGAGCTGGCGGTGGGGCTCAGACGGCTGACGACCCTGGGCATCCCCCGGCAGCAGATCCCTCGCACCAGCGCTCACCAGCTGCTCCACCACCCGGGGATGCACCCCCTGCTTCACAAGCTTGTCCTGCGCAGTCGTCCAGTCACCGTTGCGCAGCCCGCCCAGCCGAGCACGCAGCGGCGGCGGGAGCTGTTCGATCCGTGCCAGCCACTCCTCCGCCAAATCGTTCCAGACCTTGCGAAGCGGTGCATCCTCGAGGGAATCGGAGGGAAGACGTCCTCCCCGCTCCGGGAAACGACTGAGCAGACTGCTGTCCACAAGTCTGATGAACCAGGAGCTGTCCACCTGCAGAGCCCGCAGCCGGCTGAGCAGCTGCTGGCGATCATCCACCTCCGCCGGGGGCAGGCTGACGCTGTTTTGCTGACCCACCACATCTCTTTCAGTGGAGGGTGCCGTGCCGCGGGAGACATTGCGGCTGAGCAGAAACCAGCCGATCGCCGAGCCCACCAGGGCCGACAGGGCCAGAGCGATCACAACCGGCAACAGACGACCCTCGGCCCCCTGATCACGTTCCTCGGCCCTGGTCCGGCGACGGACTACAGGATCGGACGATGTCGCGAGGGCCGGCAACGCCGGCTCCACTGTCACGGGACCAACAGCCAAAGCCGCCCCAGGAACAGCCCCAGCCGCAGGCTCTGCCTGAGGCGCCAGCACCACCGTGCGATCTGCACGGGCAACGGGTCCTGTCTCCTGCGGCATCGGAACAGGTTTCAGCGCCTGCAGCACCGCCGCCGCATTCTCTAGCCGCCGGTTCGGATCCTCATTCAACAGCCGCTCGATCACCTCGCGGAAGGTGGAATCCAGCTCCACACCCTCCGGCCATGTCCATCCCAGCCCGTCCTTGGTGATCAGATCATCGGGTGCGCGGCCGCTGAGCAGAACCAGAGCCGTGACCCCCATCCCGTGGCAATCCATCCAGGCAGCCGCAGCTTCAGCACGACCCTGAGCCCGGGGGGCATAACCGGGGCTGGCTCCCTCCAGGGGTTGATCACCGCTGGCCTGCACCAGTCCGAAATCCAGCAGCACCGGCAGACCATCGGCACTGCGCCGCATCAGGTTTCTGGGATTCAGATCACCGTGAACCAGGCCGCGGCCATGCAGCACCGCCAGCACCGGCAGGATCTGACGCAGCAGCAGCAGCACCTCTCCGGGGCTGAACACCATCTGCCGTTCGGAGCGCTGCATCAGCACCTGAGCGAAGGTGCTGCCCTCCTGCCAGTCACGCACAGTCCAGAGGGATCCCTCGCACTCAAGCAGTTCGCCACAGCGGGGAAGCTGCGGATGCAGCAGGGACTGCAGAGACGGCCAGAGCCGCTGAAGCCGCTCCCGCGACGGGGAACTCTCCACCTGCCGGATCGCCACCGGGATGTCTCCGGCCAGCACATCCACTGCACGCCAGAGGGAACCTTGCACGGGGTCAGGACCCGTGAGGCGCTCCTCAAGCCGGTAGCGCTCCACCAGCACGGTGCCGGAAACGCTCAAGGAACCACCTCCGTAATGAACCACCACCGTGTCGTTGTGGTGATGGTACCGAGTGTCAGTCCACTGCCATCAACACTTAACGTCCGGCCATCTATTTGATCTCCGATCCGTGCGTCTGGAGACCCTGCTGGATGTGCGAAGGCGAACCGAGGCGCTGATCGAGCCCCTCGAGCCGGAGGATCTCTGCCTGCAGGGCATGGCTGATGCCAGCCCACCCAAATGGCACCTGGCCCACACCGCCTGGTTCTTTGAAACCTTCCTGCTGCAGCCGCACCTTCCCGGCCATCAGGCCTGCGACCCTTGCTGGAACTATCAGTTCAACTCCTATTACGACGCCGTCGGAGACCGTCATCCAAGGCCCCATCGCGGGCTGCTGAGCCGGCCTGGGATCAATGAGGTGCTGGCCTGGCGCAAACGGATCGATGCGGGACTCGAGCAGCTGCTGACCAAACCAGCGGCTCAGATCCTTGTGCTGGCGGAACTGGGTCTTCAGCACGAACAGCAGCACCAGGAGCTGCTGCTGATGGATCTGCTCGATGCCTTCCACCGTCAACCGCTGGAACCCGTCTACAGCGCGCAAGCTGAGCTCACGGTCCGCTCCTCCGCATCCCGGGAATGGCTGGCCTCTGACGGAGGCCTCGTGGAGATCGGTCACNCCGGGGNCGGTTTTCACTTCGACAACGAAACGCCACGGCANCGGGTCTGGCTNGANCCNTTTGAGCTGTGCGATCAGCTGGAGAGCAATGCCGACTTCCAGGCGTTCATCGACGCCGGTGGCTATGAGCGCCCCGAACTNTGGATGAGCGAAGGCTGGGCGCTGATGCGCGAGNAGGGNTGGCGAGCNCCCCGCTACTGGCGTGATCAGGATGCTGAATTCACCCTGGCCGGCCGCCGACCCCGGGATCCTGANGGGCCNGTCCGCCATCTNAGCTGGTTCGAAGCCGATGCCTATGCCCGCTGGANGGGNGCACGGCTNCCCAGCGAAGCNGAATGGGAACACGCCNGCNNCATCCACGGCGANGCCCTCCGNCATGCCCACAACGTGCTGTGGCAGTGGACCTCCAGCGCCTACCGGCCCTATCCCGGTTTCTGCGCCCCNCCCGGAGCGATCGGCGAATACAACGGCAAATTCATGAGTTCCCAGATGGTGCTGCGCGGCAGCAGCTGGCTCNCCCCTCCAGGCCATGCACGGGACAGCTACCGCAATTTCTTCCCTCCCGCCTGCCGCTGGATGGCCTCTGGTGTGCGGCTGGCCCGATGAGCATGACGCTGATCGACCTTCACCCCGCTGCCGCCGATCTTCGGCGCCTGGTGACCGAGGGCCTGCGGCGCCGACCCCGGCAGCTGCCGGCATGGATGCTCTACGACGCGGAGGGCTCCAGGTTGTTCGCCGCCATCTGCGAGCAGCCTGAATACACNCTGCCCCGCACGGAGATNGCTCTTCTGGAACGCCATGCGGCGGCCATCGCCGCGGCCACNGGACCGGGAATGGTGGTGGAGTTCGGCATCGGCAACGCCCGAAAGGTGGATCCGCTGCTGAAGGCCATGGGAACCNCCACCTTCGCNGCNCTCGANATCAGNCGATCCGCNCTGCAGGANGCCCTGGANGGACTNGCGGCAAGCCANCCANAGACAGCCATGGTGGGGATCTGCTGCGACCACGGCCAGCTGCAGACACTTCCGGANCACCCCAGGNTGAACGGNCAGCGNCGCATCGGCTTCTTCCCCGGCAGNTCCCTGGGAAATTTCAGCGANGATGAAGCGGTGCGATTTCTGCAGAACGCCAGACGGCTTCTGGCCGGCGGNCCGCTGCTGCTGGGTCTCGAGCAACCCCATGATCCNGNTGCGCTGGAGGCCGCCTACAACGATGCCGCCGGCATCTCAGCCGCCTTTGCCCGCAACCTGCTGACCCGTCTCAACCGTGATCTGCATGGGGATGCCAGNCCGGAACAGTTCGACTACCGGGCCCGCTGGCAACCGGAGCGGCATCGCATCGAAATGGCNNTGGTNAGCCGCGCCCCGCANACNTTTGNTCTNGCAGGNGAAACCTGGNGCTTCGACGCNGGNGANNGCTGGATCACCGAATACAGCGTCAAATATTCNCCTGAAGCNGCGNCGNATCTGGCNACCAGAAGCGGCTGGCGGATCGGGCAACGCTGGCATGANCCGGACGANCNGCTNTCCCTGCATCTGCTGCTGCCNGCAGACTGAACCCNTCGATCACCACCCCCNGGCGAGACCATGANCAACTGGCTCGACCAGCTGGAGCAGGAGCTNGATCAACGANTNTCTGCCTTTCTGCGCAGCAANCCGGTGCAGGANGNGCTGTTCGAACANCAGCATCTGCAGGANCGNGCCANAGCACTGCAACGGCAACGNNAGCAACTGCAGGGNGAAGCGGAACAGCAGCGCAAAGCTCTNCTGAAACTCGCCGNAGAGGTGNGGGCCTGGANGGAACGGGCNGACCGCGCCAGGAAAGCNGATGCCGCCGATCTGGCCNGCCGGGCNGANCANCATCTCAGCGGGCTGATGGAGCAGGGACGNTGTCTCTGGAGTGANCTGGCNGACCTCGGTCGCCGTTTCGAGGAAGTGGAGCTGCAGCTGAAGAACCTGAATCGACAACAACNAACGCCCAGCCCCTCCACACTTGAGAAGGACTGGGCGGTGTTTGAACAGGATCAGGAGCTNGAGCGACTGCGNCGGAAAAACGGAGNGANCTGAGCCTGAGACCTGNATGAATCAGGCTTTGGGCGCAGGGGGCTCNAGACTGACACCCTCGGGCGGAGGNGTGGGATCAGGATCGGCGATCAGCATGTGCTGCAGAACGATCTCAGGACGTTCACTGTCACGCCAGCGAATCCGGTAGGCCGGCATCTTGGTGCCNCGGCTGGTGGTCTGTTCAACNGGTTCCATGACCCATCCCCGGCGGGAACGGCCCTGAGGNTTGCGCTTGACCACAGCGTCCGTGTGCTTGAAGCGNAACCCGACGCGCTCTCCACTCATTCGGTTTGGACCCGNCTANTCACTCCATTATTCCACCGAAGGTGTGTCNTCNATNCGNACNTCCGGGCGCAGCAGNGGGAANGCGATCACATCNCGGATGGATGGGCTGTCGGTGAGCAGCATCACAAGGCGATCGATNCCGATGCCNAGCCCACCGGTGGGCGGCATGCCCACCTCAAGGGCATGGACGAAATCCTCATCCAGCCCCTGCGCCTCCAGGTCACCGGCGAGCTTGCGNGCCTGCTGNTCCTCCAGTCTCCGGCGTTGATCGACGGGATCAATCAGCTCACTGAAGGCATTGGCCAGCTCCCGACCGACGATGAACAGCTCGAAGCGCTCNACCAGNCCGGGTTTGCTGCGGTGCTTNCGGGCCAGCGGAGAGATCTCAACCGGATAATCCGTGACGAAGGTGGGCTGGATCAGGNTGGATTCCACCCTCTGTTCGAAACATTCATTCAGGAGACGGCCGACGCTGTCAGCNGTCTCAGGCACCTCNAGTCCGGCGGCCGCCATGGCTTCAGCCGCCTGGCTGCGGCTGCTGAAGCTGTTGAAATCCAANCCGGTCGCATCCTTCACCAGCTCATGCATGGTGGCGCGACGCCAGGGTGGNGAAAGGTCGACGGNCGTGCCCTGATANGTCAGNCGNGTNCCACCACAGACCTCCTCGCAAACGGCCNCGAGCATCGACTCGGTGAGCTCCATCATTCCGATGTAGTCGGANTAGGCCTGATAGATCTCGACCGTNGTGAACTCNGGGTTNTGCCGGGTNCTGACNCCCTCATTGCGGAAGATCCGCCCCAGNTCGTACACCCNCTCAAAACCNCCCACCACCAGTCGTTTCAGATGCAGTTCCGTGGCGATGCGCAGATAGAGCGGCAGATCAAGGGTGTTGTGATGGGTGACAAACGGACGGGCATCGGCACCCCCGGCCTCGGATTGCAGCACCGGCGTCTCGATCTCCAGGAACTGACGCTCGTCGAGCCAGCGACGGATGCCGCTCACCAACCGGGCCCGACGACGGAAGGTCTCCCTCGTCTGAGGTGACACCACCAGATCGAGATACCGCTGGCGGTAACGCTTCTCCACATCAGCAAGGCCGTGCCACTTGTCCGGAAGCGGCTGCAGACTTTTGCTGAGCATGCGCCAGTCGCTCACCCGCACTGAAAGCTCTCCGCGATCGGTGCGACGCAGGGTGCCCGTGACGCCCAGCCAGTCTCCACTGTCCACCAGGGTGGTGATCTGCTTGAACCAGCCCTCCTGCCGCGCCTCCAGGCCGGCCTTCTCAAGGAACAGCTGGATGGTTCCCGTCTGATCAGCCAGGGTGAAAAAGGCCAGCTTCCCCATCACCCGACGCGTCATTACCCGTCCAGCGACGGACACCCTGANTTCCCTCTCCTCACCGTTAGGCAGATCGGCATGTTGACTCTGCAACGCCTCCATGCGATGGCTGGGGGCAAANCCGAGCGCATAGGGACCCTGGCCAATCGACTCCAGCGTCTTCGACTTCTCCAGACGGGTGTCGCGCAACTCAGACACNTCAGCAGGGGCAACCGGGCGTCATCCTNCCNCCCCGCGTGAANATCAGGCCGTCGCGGCNGCTTCTCCNACNCGCTGAGAGGANTAACCGATNCCNCGCACCGTGAGGATCATTTCAGGATTACGGGGATCAGGCTCAAGNTTTCCGCGCAGACGNGCCACATAAACATCAACAACCCTCAGATCGGCAGTGCGGCGGGGNGGGTAACCCCAGAGCTGCTCAAGGATCTCNGCTCGAGGCACCACTCGTCCGGGCTCCCGGAACAGCAGTTCGAGCAGGCTGAATTCNGTNTAGGTGAGGTTGATCCGCTCGGCACCGCGGGTCACCTGCCGGCGATTGGTGTCAACCACAAATTCACCAAGCCTCAGAACACCCTGTCCAGTAGGAACCTCACGGGTTTCAACAACTGCATTACCGCGACCGACACGGCGCAGGATCGTGGCAATGCGAGCTTCGAGCTCCTTCGGACTGAACGGTTTGGGCAAATAGTCATCCGCACCGAGGTCGAGGCCGGCAACCCGCTCGGAAATCGCTTCAACCGCGGAGAGGAAGATGATCGGTACGCATGATTCAGCCCGCAACCTTCGACAGACAGCGAAGCCATCAAGCTTCGGCAGCATCACGTCGAGAACGATGAGGTCGGGCGACTCGCTGTGGAACATCTCAAGGGCTTGTTCCCCATCTTCTGCGCACACAACGCGATATCCGGAGAGCTGCAAACGCATGACCAGGACGCGTCTCACAGCCGCTTCATCGTCAACCACAAGGATGGTGGCCGTCGGCTGGATCGGTTCCTGCGCTGACATCAACCCCAACTTCACGAGTTGAAACCATACCGTTCGACATGAACCGCATGCCCTAAAAACGGCCAAGGTATGCGTTGTTTACCGAATCTCTTAAGAATTAGGCCCTTGATCCGGCCAGCGAGAACGGGAATAGCTATTCCACTCGGAAGCAGCCTGGGACAGCGCCCGGTCCGGGTCAAGCTGACCAAGCATCGAACGTTGCATCTGGGTGTAAAGAATTTTCTGCAGGCGCTTGATCCCCGGGAGAGCCGGCACCAGAACCCTGGCCCTTTCCAGGGTTTCAGCAGAGAGCAGCCTCGCCTGACGGATTTGCTTTTCCTCTGCCGTTCGGGGCTGTTCCTGCTCCAGGGCACGGCGAATCTCAGCCAGTGCCTCCCGAGACGAAGGCAGCACCCTGGCTTCCGTGGCGAATCGAGCCTGATTCTTGGCATTGGTCAGGAACAGCGCCAGCTCGAGGGCTGAACGCTGATGACTGCTCTGCCGGGGCACAGCGAGGGTCATCAGCGCCACATTCGCAGTGCCGTCAGCGCCTGTGACAGGGGCACAGGGTTCCGTCACCGCGGCCACCCCCGGTGCGTTGGTCTGAATGCTGCGCAGAAATTCGGCACCCGTGGCCGCCATGGCCAGATCACCGCTCTGAAACAGCTCGATCGCCCGTCGCTGGCCCTGGCTCACCACCTCCCGCGGCAGCAGCCCCTCCTGGTACAGAGATGTCCAGAAACGGAAGGCCCGACGCCCAGCAGCACTGTCGAAAGCCGCGCGGCGCTGCCCATCCAGCAGGGTCACGCCCATCTGCACCAGGGTCTCCAGCATCTCGGCGGAGTCATCCGGCACCGTTGTCATGAACAGGCCATAGCGACCGGTCCGATCCCGGATGCGTCGGGCGAAGGCCGGAACCTGATCCCAGCGCAGGGGCGGTTCGGTGATGCCGGCCTGATCAAGCAAGGCACGGTTCACCAGACTGAGCCGAACCGTTAAGTACCAGGGAACGGCGATCTGGCCCGAACCCGGATCACGACAGGCCTGCCACACCGAAGGCAGATAAAGCTGGGAAGCGCCTTCGGGCAGCAGCGAGGCAAGATCCGTCAGTCCACCTTTGCTGGCCAGGTTCGCCGCGAAGGGGGGGTTCAGATTCACCAGATCAGGGGCCGTGCGAGCGAAAACCGCCGCCAGCAGCTTGCGCTCCACCGATCCCCAGGGGAGATCGGTCCAGCGCACCGGATCACCAGGGTGGTCGGCCCGCCAGGCCGCCAGAACATCTGCGAAGTATTGATTGAATTTCGGAGCCAGCTGCAGGGTCCAGAGATTCAGCTCGGGCGATGCAGTTCTGGATCGGCCGCAGGCCGCCAGGCCCATGGCCATGGCGGAAATCAGCAATCGGCGACGCGTCA